>QMUP01000222.1 GCA_003660635.1 Candidatus Wolframiiraptor sp. | reverse complement strand
GGACAGGCAGTCTGGGCTACTGAAGGCAAAGGCTTCACGAAGAGGCCGCTCTCGGTTCCCACGATGACGTGGGGAGCGATCGGCATTATTGAGGCTATAGTCCTAATGTACCTACGCATGAGGTTCCCGTGGCTGCCTATAAATGTCGTTGGAGTTCCACTTCTCATATGGACACAGGCATTCGGAATGTTCACGATATTCATAGCATTCATTTGGAAGCTGCTAACATTGAAGATAGGAGGCCTCAAGGTCTACGAGAATGTCATGGTACCCATAGCAATGGGGATATTCTTCGGCAGCTTTGTACATTGGTACATACTACTACCAATACTATTCCAGTTCAGATACTGGGGATGGACTCCTCTAATCAAAGCATAACCATTACCCCCCATCTTTTTTGATTAGATCTGAATGTTTCTGATGAATGTGGGCTTACCGTTCACTTTAGGAGAAAGGTACTTCTAAGCAAAAACTTCAAGCTCAGAACATGATCAAGAATAAATATTTTAGTGTGTGCGTAGTTGCCACTAAATATATTAGATCAGAAACTTACTTGAAGGATCAGCACCTTCTTCCTCTGATATAGTTTCTCTTCCGATTATTTCTCACTATTCAGTTGTTGCTGCATAGGAAAGATTAATCCTGCTCGCATCAATGACTGTAATGCCTAACGTAACTGTTGCAGTTTAGATAAGTTTATATGCTTATTTGGATTTTTTGGTGTTTGTGGTGGATATGGAGAGAAAGGAGAGATTGTTGAGGAGCGGGGAGGCTGCTGAGATTCTTGGAGTTGATAGGCATACTATTGTTAAGTGGATTAGGGAGGGTAGGATTAGGGCGGTAAGGCTTCCAAGCGGGAGATATAGGATTCCCGAGAGTGAGGTGAGGAGGATTCTTGAGGGAAGAAGCGATTAAAGCATATAGGATTCCTGTGGAAGCTCCAATAGACCTTATAGAGGCTTATTTCGAGGTAAGGAAGAAGGCATTAAGGGAGGTGCTGGATCACGTTGCTTATTCTAAAACTGGAAAGATCCACTTGAACTTTAAGGCTGATGATAGGAGGAAGCTGAGGAGCGTCCTCCTTAGGGATTGGAGATACTCAAAGCACTACATCGATTCAGCCATAAACTCAGTTATCGGATTGGTTAAGGGATGGATAAGGCTATATAATAGGGGCAAAGCAAGATACAAGCCAAAAATAACAAGGAAGACAGTCTACATTAAAAACACGCTACTCAGCTAGAGAAATGGAATATTGAAGATTAGCATCGAATCAAACAGAAGATATTTAGAGGTTAACTTAAGAAAGCACGATTGGATTCCAAGCGATTTCAACAGGATTGGAGGCCTAATACTAACTAGAGAAGAACTAATAATAACTGTTAAAAGGGAGGTTGCACTAAAAAAGCCGAGGCATTGGGCTTCCTTCGACGTCAACCTAACAAACATAACCGCCTTGATTAATGGAAGGATAGTCAGATACGACCTAAAAAGGCTATGCCACATCCACAGAGTCTACGAGAATAAGAGAAGGAAAATACAGCAGCTAGCCAAGCACAAGCCCAGAACAGCCAAAAAGCTAATGAAAAAGTACTCTAAGAGAGAAAAGAATAGAGCTAAAGACTTTATGCACAAGCTAACAACTAAGATAGCTAAGGAGCTAAGTGAGAATGGAAGCGGAGCCGTACTTGAGAACCTAAAAAACATTAAGGGCAGAGTCCTCTGCAAATCCAAAAACCTAAACCGTAAACTATCAAAGTGGAACGCTAGAACCTTCCATTCCATGCTCGAATACAAGTTGAAGTGGCTTGGGCTCCCAGTAAAATATGTAACCCCAGCCAATTCCTCTAAAACATGCCCCGTCTGCTCCGGCAGATTATCTGCCTATCGGGGCAGACTAATGAAATGCCCAAAAATGCAACCTCATACAAGACAGAGACGTCATAGCAGTCCTAAACCTTCAGATGCGGGACTCCGGGGTTACTCAAAGCGCCACAACAGCCCAAACCAAGGGCAATGACGGGGAAACGGCTGATAGACCAAAACTCACACTCACCTATGAAAGCCTATCAGCCGTGAACCCCGGAGGGTTTAAAATATGGCCTCGAGGCTTCAGAGCTCAAGGCCATTAGGGGATATGTTAACAGGTCAGTCGAAGACTTCGCTAAGCAGCTGCTTCAAAAATTATTCGAAAAGCCGGCTTGCGCTTCGCCTTATCCATTAGGATCATTCGGCTTGCCGCGTCCCTCTGAAATTGCATAGGCTCTTATTTTTCTGTATGTGTTTAGCAATGTTTCTGGATCTAGATATAAGCCTGACTTCACAAGTTTCTCTATCACATCTTCAGCCTCATCAGCTTTTATCCTTCCTAATTTGAGTAGGCGGAAGATTAGAAATATGCATCCCGGCGCCACCTTTACGTTGTATACTTTCGCCACCGTTCTTGCTTCCGCATCGTCTATTATTGCAGTTCCATCTAACTCCTTCGCAGCAACTATTGTTTCAGCTTCTCCCCTATGGATTTCTCCGTGTCTAAGAATCTTATTGATCATTCCTTCCGTTCTTACATGGTAGACTTTCAATTTCCCTTTTTCTACGGCTTCCCTGATTATTGCCGAGTCTAGGAATCCTTCCCCTCTAACTACGGCTTCCCTGTAAACCTCCTCTGTTATGAATGCCTCACATAT
>QMUP01000221.1 GCA_003660635.1 Candidatus Wolframiiraptor sp. | reverse complement strand
GCGGAGGATTTTGATCGTTGGGATGGCGATGTTCCTCGCGGCGAGGTCGAGGTATGGATGCACGTAGACTATGACCCCGGCGAGCTCCCTCCTTCCATCGAGTTCCACCACCGCCTTGAAGACCTTCCTGAGATAACTGATCCTATGTCCGATGTAATGGAACTGGGATAGCTGTTTATAGTCCTCGTATCCGCCTTCCTCTATCCTAACGAATTTCAGGATGCTGCACGGCCTAGGCTTGGGATCAAATCTCTTCACCTCGACGTATGAGCCGAAACCCTTCCAGATCAAGAGATTTGGGTTTAGATCTTCTAATAGATCCTCGTGGGTCGTGGCGGCTATCAGGGTTAACCCGTGTCTTCTACAGAATTTCTGGGCGAGGTATGCGACCACCCTCGCGGTTACCCTATCCAGGGTTGAGGCGAATTCGTCGAAGATTATGGTCTTCTTCCCGCTCCAGAATGCCTTCGCGAGCTTGTATCGGTATTTCTGGCCGTCGCTCAGTTCACGATATCGCCTGAGGAAGAGATATGCCTCATTTAATCCGACGTGGCTGAGAATTCTCATCGCATCCGCCGCGTCTACTCCGACCCCGTGTATCAGGATCTCCCGGGGCTTCACCTCGACATCTCCATCCGTTATTACTCCGCCGAATTCTGGGTGCTTTGCTAGTTCCCTGGCCACCGCCTTCAGGAGGACGCTCTTACCCGATCCGCTTTCCCCAGTTACGTATACTATGTCGCCTGGCTCTATTTCCACCTCGAAGTCCCTGAAGACGTGGAACACTTTTTCCTCGTCGACGCCTATCCCGAATGCCTTCGCTACCTCGATAGTCCGCTTCGTTATCCTGCTCTTGGTCTTGAATGATTTATCGACCCTTAGCTGGAGTAGGGAATGTTTCTCGTCTTCGGTCAGGCTTATCCTCAGCTTCACCATCGCGGCTCATCCATCCCGGCCACGAGAACTCTCAACAGCTTGAGCAGCTTATCGAGGAGAACGGTTTCGCCGGCGCCCTGAATCACCAAGTCTATTTCGGAGAACTCGCCGACGCCCATGACCGTGTTTAATACAGCCAATAATCCGGCCAAGAAAATGGTCTTCGATAGCTTCCGGGGATCAAAGCGCTCGCCCTCGAGCACGCTCTTTGAGAGGGCGGTGAACGCGTAGAGGCATCCTCCGATGAAGACCGCGGCCAAGACCTCTGGCCTCATCAACCTCCATCAGGAGATTTCACGCGTTTTTCGCATCTCCGAGAATGGATTTTATGGTTTCGAAGTTTTCCTCGAACCACTTTTGGGCGTTCCTTGAATTCCATTTCGGCCACTTCTTCTTGTCGAAGGTTATGGCCGCGACCTTCAGCCAATCCGCCCCCTCGATCAATGTTAGGTGGATTCCCCGATCCCGATCTATTACGAGGTCCTTGGCGGATCTGAGGTCATATGCCTCGGATTCTCGGAGCCTGATCACGACAGATTCTGCGGATTCTATTATCTTCGCGGATTCAGGTGCCTCCTCGGTTATCGGGAACCCGAGGTTCTTGAGGAGCTTCCTCACCTCGGATCTCGTGAGCGCGGGCTCGACGTGCGGCGGAGTTGAGTAGAATCTCTGGATGTCTTCTAGGGTTATCTTCGGCTTCTCTGGTATGCCCCAGTTGAATCGGACATCGGCCTCAGCGGGATCGACTCCAAGACTCTCCAGTAGGGGATCGTAGATCTCGCGTTCGACTATCCTCTTAACGGCCCGCTGGATCGCCGTGACCAAGTTTCCGAGAAGCCTGTTTGCCTCCTTTGCGCTGGCCTCCGTGAACCCCGGCTTCGTGAACAATCTGAGTATCGAGTTCATCAGCCCGAGGGTTACCTTGTTGTCGAGGTACTCCACGTATGCGTCGAACCTCGCCCTCGGATCCATCCTCACGTCTATGACCTTTACCTCCTGGTTGGTCACGATGTCCTCGCCGGGGAGCATGAGCTTTATCTTCTCGGCGTATTCCTTCTGGGCCTCGCCGCCGATCCTCGGGAACTGGTAGATATGTCTGGGAGGATACTTCATCAAGACCTTCCACATCGCCCACTCCATACTCCACTTGATGTCATAGTAGCTGGGAATCTGGTAGGAGAGGTTTCTATCCGGGTCGTAGATCGTCCTCCACTCCATCAGCGGCCGGTTTATCGGCGAACCCAAGACATCGTTTCCATGCTTGATGAAGTAGAAGTGGACGACGTCTTTGAAGTCTATCTTCGCCGATGCGCCGGTTATGGTCTGGATCTCCAGGGCCCTTATCTCGGAGTCGTCTCGGTGGATCGCGGTTATCGAGGGAAGCGGGATATTCCTCAAGCCCACGATTCTCCCGGATTCGCGTAGCCTGAGCCAGAAGCTGTTCCCGGCCCAGAGCATCTCCGAGATCGCCTTGAACAATAGCTGATCCATCCCAACCCTCTGATTGAACTCGTTCACGATCTTCACCGCCTCCTCCTTTCCGGAGACGTGGAATCCGGGTCCGACTACGAACGCCGTCATGCACATCACGGCGGTGTAGGTGTCTGGGTCCTTTAGGAAGCACTCGAGCCTCCTCCTGAAGACGCTGCCTGGGGTTACGCTCGACATGCTCGGAGACGCGGACGAGCCCTCGAAGAACCCGTTGCTCTCCCTCAGCCCAAGCTTCTCCAAAACCCTATCCAAGAACCTCATCAAGCACCCGAGAACCCGGGCG
>QMUP01000220.1 GCA_003660635.1 Candidatus Wolframiiraptor sp. | reverse complement strand
CTGTTATTTTCGTGTAAATGCTTGAAAATCCCGGCCCGGCGTTAAAAGGTAAAAACGAAAGGTGGAGAAGAAGAGGTGTGCGGTTAGAGCAGCTGGTCGCCGGCGTTAGGGCGGTCTTGGCTAAGAGGCTGGCCACAGAACACGGTTACACTAAGAAGAAGATCGCGGAGGCCCTAGACCTCAGCCCGCCAGCGGTGACCCTGTATCTCACGGGGAGAAGGGCGGCCCGCATCTCAGAGGAGCTTCTCAAAAATGGGAAGGCCATGGAGTATATTGAGGAACTGATAGAGAAAATCAGGATGAAGGGATCTCTCACGCATTCTGAACTCTATGACGCGGCGTTCAATATCCTAGGGATCCTACAAGCCGATACAAAGACTAGGATCATTGAGAGACATCCGGGACGCGAAGAGGATGAGACCGCGAGATTGTTGAAATCGCTTAAGGAGAGGATTCAAGCCGAGCAGGAATCCGCTGAAGAGTTCATGAAAACAGCCATCGAGCTGAAAAATGATCTAATGAGGATGATCTTCAGGATTTTGGCAAGCGACTGCATACGACATGCCGACATAATCATGACAATCGTTTCGGCCATTGAGGAAGAGAGAACAATTCACGTTGATAGGCTTGGAATGAAGAGATTGAGTATGTTATTGGAGAAGGAGGAAAAAGCCCATCTACGGAGCTTAGACGATGTAAAACATTTACTCCCCAGTGGACTCATAACGATATTAATAGAGTTAGTCGAAGACGATGAGAGAAAACACTCCAAAATACTAAAGAAGATAATGGAGCTTATGGGAGAACAAGAGGCTTAAGAACCGACTATCAGGGGCCTGCGTTCGACTAATGCCTGCACCACTTTTTTCCTACCGCTATCTAAGGCTCGCCAAAGAGTTCCACGGGAGACCCGCATCATGTTAGCGGCTTCCTCCTGCGTCTTGCCCTCGAGGTAAACCAGCCTTAACGCCTCGAACTCATCTGGTCTAAGATATATAGGCGGGCTCTGAAGCGGCACCCCGGCGTTGTCGAGGGGCGCGAAGACCAAACCACGTAAGGCCATCCTGATCAATCTATCTTTCGGCGGCCTACCCCTTCCCTGAATCCTCCAACGCCACCTCGGCATCGTTTACCTCCTTCCGGTGGATAATCATTATCGAGGGCTAATAAATGAAACCACTCCGGGAATATTGTGCGATAGCACAATGTTTAAAAGCGGCGCGGAAGATTACGCTCTGGAGCGACATGTGGGGTCCATACAGGTCTAGGTGGTATAGGTGGATGAGGCACGCTTACCCGCCTATGCCATATTACATGCCGCCTCCATTTTATCCGCCATATCCTCCAAGCCCGGAGGAGGAACTTAGGATGCTGGAGGAATATAAAGAGGAGCTCGAGGAAGAGCTGAAGGACTTGGAGGAGGAATTAAAGGGCGTTGAGGCGAGGATAGAGGAGCTGAAGAAGATGCTCGGGAGATAGGCCGAGAGAACCCTTATATTTTTGTGCTATAGCACATAATTATGGAGGTGAAGGAAGAATGGGATGGAGAGGTGGATGGAGAGGTTGGGGTTGGTCGCCCTGGCCTGGTAGAGGACCCTTCAGCTACCTACCGCCATGGCTAAGACCTGGCTGGCTATTCGGCAGAGGCGCCTGCTGGTGGCTCTTCGGCTGGCCGTGGGGGCTAAGATGGTGGCTACCTTGGGGATTCTGGTACTACCCATGGTACAGCTACTGGTGGCTATACCCATCGGCAGCCTACGCATATAGTCCGTGGACAGCCTATGCGTATTACTGGCCATATTACGGTTACGTAGCGCCTTATTACTGGTGACGAGAAATTAGATAGAAGGTGATTTAGATGTTTTGGTGGCGAAGATACGCACCACCCTATTTTCTGCCGCCGCAATTTCCATCAAGCCCTGAGGAGGAACTGCGGATGTTAGAAGATTATAAACGTGAGTTAGAAAGGGAGATCGAGAATCTGAGAGAAGAATTGAAAAGTGTCGAGGAGGAAATCGACAGATTAAAGAAGGAAATTGAGTCCGGGGAGCAGCGACCAGAAGTAACCGCTCCCACACCGCCATATATGCCCCCTCAATACTGGATGCCATTCGGCTATGGTTATGGATATGGATGGGGTAGAGGACGGGGAGGAATGGGATGGGGCAGAGGTGGAATGGGGCCCATGCCTCCGGCCGCAGGTCCTCAACAGGCTCCGATGCAGCCGCCCCCGCCTGGAGTTAAGAGGGTTGCCGCCTCTGTGGATGACAACAATGGCCTGAATTCGAGGATATCAATCAGATTTGGAAGAGCGCCCTTCATAGCATTCATCGATATAGCTGACAACGAAGTAAAGTCCGTTCAGATACTTCCGAATCAAGCAGCCGCCGCTCCTATGGGCGCCGGTATCTCGACGGCGCAGTTCATAATTTCCAGTGGGGCAACCGAGGTAATCGGAACGCAATTCGGTCCAAACGTCTCCATGGCCTTTGAACAAGCGAACCTCAGGGTACACACGGTCGAACCCGGCATCCCGTTATCCGAAGCTCTGAGAAAAGCTGGTTTACTAAGGTAATCGGATTTGGAGATAGCCGTAGCTAGCGGAAAAGGTGGAACCGGAAAGACGTTCATCACATCGAACCTAGCAATACTCTTTGATCGAGAAGAAGGAGGGGCCGTGGCGGTCGATGCTGATGTCGAGGCCCCCGATCTCGCATT
>QMUP01000219.1 GCA_003660635.1 Candidatus Wolframiiraptor sp. | reverse complement strand
GGAACTATGAGTATTCCCGGCCCCAGATATCCCGTGAAATAGAAAAGATTCGCAGGTGATTTCAGGAGAATTCCAGTTAACTCGTTCTCCCGCATCAGGTCCAATAATCTCTTAAGCCTATCCGCCCGAGCATCCGCCATGTTTCACACATTTTCCGTAGAGAATTTTATTTAAGCCTGAGGTTTCCGAACCTCCCAGGACCCTCTTAGTCTATATAGCTTACTTTCTCCTCAGAAATCGCTAACGATAATCTTCACGGTTTAATGCTTAAGAGCCGACATATGTCATAAAATAATTGTTGAAAGTCTGTGGGATCGACGAGGCGGGAAGGGGGGCGGTCATAGGTCCCATGGTAGTGGCGGGCGTATTGATTGAACAGAGTAGAACAAGTGACTTGATTGAGATAGGCGTCAAGGACTCCAAGAAGCTCACTCCCGGAACTAGAGCAGAATTATCTAAGCTGATAAGAGACATAGCCGAAGCCGTCGAGATAGTGGTTTTAGATGCCTTGACTATTGACTCATCAACTAGGAGAAAAAGAGCGGGGGGATTAAATGAGCTAGAGGCAAGGATCTTCGCGAAGATAATTAATCGATTGAAACCAGACGCCGCATATATCGATTTACCCTCAACGAAATATTCCGAATTCAGGGCATTAATCGAGGATCGGTTAACCCATAAATGTTCACTGATATTGGAGCACAAGGCCGATGAAAAATACCCTGTGGTCTCTGCCGCGTCGATCGTCGCGAAAAACGAGCGAGATAGACTGATTGAGGAGTTGAAATTGAAGTTAGGGGATTTCGGGTCCGGTTATCCGTCAGATAGTAAAACTAGGAGATTTTTGATGGAGCTGATAAGAAGCCGAGAGATGGACAATCCACACATTAGATCTAGTTGGAGGACGTTAGCTAAAATCGCTCAAAGAAAACTCGATGAATTTATCAACGGTTAAGGTGGGGGTAGTCAGGTTGAAGATCTCGAGAAGAACATTTCTATCAATAGTTGGATCTGCTGTGGGGGCTGCGGCTGTTTATTCGTGGGCTGAAACCTTAAGAATTGAAGTCACGCGGCTAAAACTCGATCTGGGATTAAAACTCGCATTCTTAGTGGATACGCATATACATTTCTTCGGTCCTGTAGAAGAACAAGTCTTGAAGCTACTTTATAGAGAGGATCCCGACGTCATCCTGCATGGAGGAGATATAATCGATGAATATACCAGGGGCCTTGAACCCGTTAAGGAGTATTTTTCTGCCTTAGACGCCCCGAAGAAATACGCAGTTCTAGGAAACCACGATCATTGGAGTAACAGAATTCCAGAACTCTCGGCAGTATTGAGGAGGGAATGCGGCTTCCAATTACTCTTGAATGATGTCGTCGAAGTTTCTGGCTGGAGGCTCTTCGGAGTTGATTGGAGGGATGATAGGGAGTATCCCCTAATAAATGACGTTGACATCGTGTTAGCACACGACCCAAATGTTTCGCCTCAGGTACGAGGAGCAAGACTCATCTTAGCTGGTCACACTCATGGAGGAGTCGTAGTAGGGGGGATCACGGTAATCTCGAATTCGATTTACACCCGCGGCCTTTATCCCCTTGAGGATCGGGGGATCCTATATGTCTCACGTGGACTTGGTCAGATTCTTCCATTTAGACCTACTTCACCCTTAGAACTCGTGATCATAGAATAATCGGAAACGTCTTTATCAAAGAGAAAGGGATTTTATAATGGGACGGATATGCGGATCTTCTATGCTTTGACCGGGCCGCCTGGCTGTGGAAAAACCACGGCTATATTGAGAATCGTTAACGAATTGAAGAAGAGAGGTGTTAGGGTAGAAGGGATGTACACTCAAGAACTCAGAGAAGGTGGAAGGCGAATCGGATTCATCATAAAGAGAATTACGGGAGGAGAGGGGACGCTGGCACATGTCAGATTTAGGGAGGGCCCTAGACTCGGAAGGTATGTAGTCAATTTGAGGGATCTCGAGGCCATCGGGGTATCCGCATTAATGGATGGATTAAAGGAGGCAGAAGTTATTGTAGTCGATGAAGTGGGACCCATGGAGCTCTTTAGCCAGCGATTTAGAGAAGCCGTCGAGCAACTCATCTCCTCGGATAAAAACGCGATCATAACGGTTCACTATAGGTCTAGAGACCCTCTTGTGATCAAGGTTAAGAAGACCGCCGGGAAGAACTTAATCATACTCAACCGCGAGAATCGAGATCAAATACCAGCGATAATCGTTAAGAACGTCGTGGAGGCCATTAGAGGGAGATGATGGAACCCGCCGAAGCGGAGAAAAGGCTTGGATATAGGGTGGAACTAAGATATGAGGGGAAGGTGAAATTCTATTCCCCACCACTTCCCTCTTCAAAGGGATATGCGCCAACGAGCCTACCGGTCTTCTTTAATCCCGTTTCTAAACCAAACCGGGACGTGACGATACTTTTCTTAGCAACCTATTTTGAGGGGAAGAAAGCCCGGATGTGTGAGGCACTCGCGGGAACCGGCGTGAGAAGCATCAGGATCGCGGTAGAGACGGATGTCGCCGGGGAAATAATCGCGAACGATATCTCGAATAAAGCCTATGAACTTATCAAGCTTAACGCCGAACTCAACGGCGTCGAGGAAATCGTTAAGGCATCTAACCTAGATGCAAATGAATTACTTGCGATGTGTGGGAGAGGAAGACCACGATATGATTACGTGGAT
>QMUP01000218.1 GCA_003660635.1 Candidatus Wolframiiraptor sp. | reverse complement strand
TTTTATTTCTGGTAAATGTAGCTTTTGCCTATCAAGCGATTCCATTTTTTTTGTTGTTACTTTTTCGATTGTTTGCGCGAGGCCTGTTTCGAGAATTTGGGAGACGGCCTTCAAGTAAGCTTCTGGTATTTTTGCTTCTTGTTTGACCGCTATGTTTCTCAAGGCAATTATCACGTGGTACGGAGACACATTCTGTGGGCATCGCTCAACACATTTTAAGCATGTTGCACATGTCCAAATTATTTCTGAAGTGATTAGTTCTTCTATGAAGCCCAGTTTGGTAAGTCTCATTATTTCATGAGGAACAAGCTCTAAAAGTTTAAAGGCTGTACATCCACTCGTGCATTTTGCACATTGAAAGCAGTACGCAAGTTCTTCGTGTAGTTTTTGCAAAATTTTCTTCCGCATCTCCTCATTAGGTTTAGCCATGGACATTAAGTCAACCAGACTCATTTAACCATCTCCTGTTTGGCAATTAAAGCCGCATGGACTTGGGCCAGAATTTGTTCGTTGGTGTAGTGTTGCATTTTAATGGCGTGGGTTGGGCACGCTGAGGCGCATGTTCCGCAGCCTTGACATTTAACTTCAATTACTTCAGCTACAAGCTTCTCCCCGTTAACCGTTTCAGCCTTCATTTCTATAGCGTCGAAGGGACAAATTGACTCGCAGATTCCACACCCACTGCAGAAGTCTGGATTAACAATCGCCTTTAAAGGCTCAATCTCAAATTCTCCTTTTGACAGCAATTCAATGACCTTGGCCGCGGCTCCACTCGCATGTGCAACGCTGTCGGGGATATCCTTTGGCCCTTGACATGCCCCGGCCAAGAAGATTCCGGCCGTGGAGGTTTCAAGTGGACGTAGCTTTGGATGCGCTTCTAAAAGGAAGCCGTCTGAACTTCTTGAAACATGGAACGTCTCGCTTATTTTATTGAAGTCTTTTCTTGGTACAATCCCACATGATAAAACTACCAAGTCGGCATGAATTTCTAAAAGTTTATTCACCACTTTTTCATAGACGGTGACGCAGAGTGAGCCGTCTGGGGCACTTCTGATTTCCGAGGGGATTCCAGCCAAGAAGTTTATGTTTAAATCCCTAGCTCTTCTATAAAATTCTTCATACCCCTTGCCGAATGCGCGGATGTCATTATAGCATATGTAGATTTCTACGTCTCCTCCAAGTTTTTCACGGGCAAGAATAGCTTGCTTTAGGCTTATCATGCATCCAACACGGCAGCAGTATTCGTGGAATCTTTTATCTCTTGAGCCTACGCATTGTATAAAGACTATGCTTCTTGGCGGCTTTCCAGTTTCGGGGCATAAGATTTTCCCACCTGTCGGACCTGAAGCGTCGGAGATCCTCTCAAACTGTATGTTTGAAATTACGTTTTTGAAGCGGCCATAGCCGAGTTCTGGTATTTTGGCTGCGTCAAAAACGTCGGCGCCTACGGCTAGAATTATGGCCCCTACTTTAAGCTGTATATTTTCAGGTTGTTGTTCAAAGTTTATGGCTTTAGCCTCGCATGTTTTGAGACATCTGCCACAAACTTCCTTTCCATATTTTAATCTTAGGCAATGTTCAGGATTTATTATTGCCACTTTTGGCACTGCATGCGGGGAATATATGGATATGGCGTGCGTTTGGCTTAGGCCTTCATTGAATTTGTCCGGAATTTCGACCGGGCATACTTCTGTACAGAGCCCGCATCCAACACATTTGTCCTCGTCGACGTATCTGGGTTTCTTTAGGACAGTAACTTCATAATTTCCAACAAATCCGCTTACATTTGTGACTTCGGCGTTGGTTAGCAATTTTATGTTTGGGTGCTTGGCTACATCGACCATTTTCGGCGTTAGTATGCAAGCACTGCAGTCAAGGGTTGGAAAAGTCTTGTCTAGTTGCGCCATTCGCCCACCTATGCTCGGTGCTTTCTCTACAAGGTAGACCTTGAAACCGGCGTTAGCTAAGTCAAGCGAAGCTTCTATTCCAGCTATTCCGCCGCCTACAACTAAAACTTTTTTCTCAACGCTTATTACACGTTTTTCTAATGGTTCCAGAAGCCTTGCCCTAGCTACGCCCATTCTTACAAGTTCCTTCGCTTTTTCAGTAGCCTTTTCTGGTTGGTCACTATGAGCCCATGAGCAGTGCTCCCGTAAATTAACGACTTCAAGCAGGTAAGGATTTAATCCTGCCTCAGCTACTGTTTTGCGGAAGGTTTCCTCATGCATTCGAGGCGAACATGCCGCAATTACAACTCTTTCAAGCCCGTACGCTTGAATGTCCTCTTGAATCATGCGTTGCCCAGGCTCGGAACAAATATACTTGTAGTGTTTCGCCACTATAACATCCGGCAAGTTTTTAGCGTACTCAACTACTCTTTCTACATCAACTGTGCCTGCAATATTCAAGCCGCAGTGACATACGTAAACACCTATGTTGGGCATTTTAATCCCCAGCTAATATCAGCATCTTTCCAGCAGCATGATTATTCCTTGATCTTCGCTTATGCAGAGAAGCCACAAGTCCCATTTTTAGGTTTTTTCTCCTCATTTCGTATATTTCATTTTAATATTTGCTTTAGCTTCTCGGTCAAAGCTGGAATTATTTGGTAGAGATCGCCTACAACTATGTAGTCGGCTACTTCAAATATAGGCGCCTCTGGATCCTTGTTTATTGCCACTATAATTTTAGAATCTCTGATTCCAGCTATATGTTGGATCATACCG
>QMUP01000217.1 GCA_003660635.1 Candidatus Wolframiiraptor sp. | reverse complement strand
GGACTTTCGACAGGGAAACCTAGTAGAAGTGCGTAAAGCACGCCGAACACCGTTATGAGCGGGGGAATGGATATCGCGACCAAGAGCCACAGGAAGAACCTTCTACCAATTTTAACTCCATAATCTCGTAAACCCTCGAGAAGCGGAGACCTAGATACCAGTAACGCGATTATGACCCCGAGAAAAGGCGTGAACATGCGGGCAACCCTAACGATCTGATACGTTAATAGCAGCTCTAGTTTTGTTGGGACGGGGAAGTTGAATATGAATAAGTCGATGAGGAATGCGCCTGAAAATGATACTATGAGGAAGGTGATTATCTTTGAAAGTGGAGAACCCCGCTCCACCACGTCTTAGCTTATTTTCGCAGCTTCTTTTAAGATCTGCGCCATCGCCTCCGCCTTCAATAAGAGGTCCCTGATCGTGTCTTTGGATGGGATGCCGGCTTCTATGGCTAGCGCCCTTGCCTCCGCGTAACTCTTCAGTAGTACTGGGACCACGGTCTCCTTTGTGATGTAACCTATTTCGGTTGATAGCGTGAGGGCTTGGCCATGGGCTGTCATCAGGTCCTCCTTAACTTTCTCTAGGTCTATCTCGAGCTGTTCTTTACTCAGGAGCACCCCATCTTCGAATGCCCTTTCTATCGTGACCCCTTTCAATACCGCCTTTATGTCGAGCCTCGCCAGGAGCGAGGCAAGAGCAGGTGAGATCTCATCTCCCTTCTTTGCCACCACCGTGTCCTTTGCGATCCAGATCTGACCACCCTCTATCTTCGTCGGTATGCCAAGTTTCCCGAAATCGCTCAGTATTGGGCCGGGTGGAAGACCTGTATTCATCTCCGGGACAACCACGTCGAAATCCGCCTTCTCACCCGCTTTCGCGTGCATAGGTATCCTATTCTTGTCTAGGATCAGCTTCAGCTTGAACGCGCTGACGTTGGAGAAGATGAAGCCTAGGGGCTCCTTGATATCCTCGACGAGCTTTACGAGCTCGGGTTTGCCTACCTTTTCCGCCGCCTTTTTGAAGAGATTGAGCTTGGCAACGCGTAGTATGGCGGTTCCCCTCAGAGTCTTCCGGATCTCGTGAATCAGGTTCGCTCTAAGCCCCGTGAGCTTGAAGACCGCAACAACCCTGTGACCTGATATGAGCTTGGATAGCTCCTCGACTTCATCGATCTTCCACTTGGGAATCCTCCGCTCCCTCTTAACGATCGTCTCCGCCGACAAACTCAACCCACCAAATTCTGAAAGAGCTTACATTTAAACCCCTTTTCCCGGGGATTACTCCGCGAGTTCCACCTTAACGGGTTCTCCCATGGTCTTCTTGACGTAGATTGACCGCACATTCCTGAACCTCTTCTCAAGCCTGTCGACGATCTTGGAGATCACCACGGCGGCATTCTCAGCCAGTTGCTTGGAATCCATATCCTCCGTCCCTATTAGACACATGGCTTGAGGAGTTTTCCTCACGTTTATGGCCACGCTCTTCTTCAAACTCCTCGCGAGCTCAGCCAGATTAACCCCTTTAGGTATGGGTTGAGGCCGCTTCCCCCGTCCCCCTAGGGCGGCTCCGAGAGCCCTCGCGGCGAGGCCCATTAGGGCTGGATCCACCAAGAAGAAATCATACTCGGAGGCGAGTTTCTTTGCCAGTCGCTTGTTCCCTGTTAATGCCTCGAGTTCATCCCGCTCGATCACCCTATCTACCTCAGGGATCTTCTTGGCCTCATTTGCGAGAGCCGGCCCCGCGATCACGCAGATTTTACTGGGCTTGTCTCCGCGGCCGTGGGGAAGTTCTATGACCTCATAAATCCTGTTTTCAGGCCTCTTGAGATCGATGTCTTTGATGTTTATGATAAGCTCTATAGACTGCTTAAAATTTCTCGGTTTACCGGAGTTCTTCGCCTTCTCTATGGCTTCAGCAAGGTCGGCCTCGATCGCCTTAAGCATTTTCGCGTCGCCTCAGCCTTTTCAGATCTCCGATTTAAGTATTATTGCTTCTCGGCTTCGGCGATGAGGTCGTCGTATTTTCCTTCATCAACCTCTCTCGTAACCTCTTTCGCTAACTTCCCCTCAACGGTTATGCCCATGCTGAGACAAGTCCCGAGGACCTGCTTAACCGCCGCTTTCAAACTTTTCACCCGCATATCCGGCATCTTCAACTTCGCTATCTTGATCACCTGCTCCATGCTGAGGTTTCCGACGAATTCCCGGTTTGGCTGACCCGATCCCTTCTCTATTCCGGCTTCCTTGACTATCAGGGCTGCGGTCGTCGGCGTCCCAACTTTGACCCTAAAGCTCTTGGTCTCCGTATCCACTATGACTTCAACCGGAACTCTCATTCCCTTGAACTCGCTCGTCTGCTTATTGATCTCCTCAACGACCTGAAGCACGTTCAGCCCAAGCGGGCCTAGGGCCGGCCCTATAGGAGGACCAGCGGTTGCCTCTCCACCTGGAACTAGGAACTTGAGGGTTTTCTCAGGCATCTTTAAACCTCCCTCTGCTTAACAACTCTAACCTGATCCGCCGGGACGGAGATCGGAAGCGGGAACGCCGCGTCCGCCGGCTCTATCGTTACCTCATTCTTCGGCTTATCCACCCTAATAACCTTACCACTTATCCCCTGGAGGGGGCCGGAGATTATCTCGACGAAATCCCCGCCCGCGAGCATCTCGACCGCGGGTTTCTCGAGTAGGTGGACCATGAGCTCCTCCTTCTTGACCGGCATTATCGCTC
>QMUP01000216.1 GCA_003660635.1 Candidatus Wolframiiraptor sp. | reverse complement strand
GAAAATTCTTTTGAAAAAGATTGTATGCCTTTAAGGATCTCGTCTAAGGAGAGGGAGGGATGTGGCCTATTGATCTTGACCCAAGTCTTCTTTGAGATAGCATCTACCTTCAGGGACACTAGGTCGAGGTCCATTAGATCTTCCCCGACCTTCTCCAAAAATATTAGAGATGCATTTGTCAGGATTGCTATCGGAATATCGGTGATCTCTCTGAGTAACTTTACTTCTACTCCGAGATTCTCGTCTAAAGTCGGCTCCCCATCTGGGACGAAGGTTATATAATCCAATTTCCCCCGATACGTTTCCAATTTTTCACGAACCTCTTTCACAAGCTCTTCAGGATCATAAAACGACCTCCTGCGGACAGAAAGCTCTATGGTTCTCCCCAATTGACAGTAAATGCAAGAATACGAGCAAACCTTCGCGGGAATATTGTTGATTCCCAGGGATTTCCCCAGTCTCCTAGAGGGAACCGGCCCGAAAACGTGGTCTGGCAACTCGCTCATGAGGAACTAAGTGACTATAAAAGGTTTTTACCTACCTCAAATCCAGAAAAAGAGACAGGAAGATATTATTATTTAGGTCATGTTAAGCGGGTTGATGAAGAATGCCGATAGATACGCCGAGAGGAATGGATGACCTCCTTCCAAGGGAGGTTGCTTTAAAGAGGAGGATAGAGGAGGTGATAAGGGAAGTCTTCAAACTCTACGGATACCTAGAGATCGAGACCCCAACCGTGGAATACTATGAACTCTTCGCCATGAAATCCGGAGAAGAGATCCGGGAAAGAATGTTTGAGTTCGAAGATAAAGCCGGAAGAAAGCTCGTCTTGAGACCTGAGGTAACGGCATCGATAGCGAGATTGGTTTCGACAAAACTAAAGGTCTGGCCCCAGCCTCTTAGGCTCGGATATATAGCGGACTGTTATCGTTATGATGAACCACAATGGGGTAGAAGAAGGAGATTTTGGCAGGGAGGATTTGAGTTATTTGGGAGCAGGAGCCCACTCGCCGACGCCGAAATCCTGCAGGTAAGCCGTGAAGTCTTCAATAGAATCGGGTTAAGGAATCATTTTTTCAAGGTAGGACATGTGGGGATCATCAGAAAGCTTTTAGCAGAATTTCAAGCCAGCGAACGCGACCAAGACAGGATTTTAACAATGCTTGATAGAAAATTGGTAAATGACGCGATCACTCTCATGAAAAAACTGGAAGTCGAAGGAGAAGCGATAAAGGCGATTCAAGAACTCGTCAAACTGGAGGGATACGATCATGAGAGAATATTCAAGGAAGCTTCTGAGATCCTCTCGCCCTGGAAGAAGGCGAGAAAGTGCCTAGAGAATCTTAATGAGATAATTGAGACGGCGAAGGAGGGTGGAGTGGATTCGCCGATAATGGTTTCTCCCGGACTTGCGAGAGGTTTAGAATATTACGATGGATTCATCTTCGAACAGGGTCTCCCAGGCGTTCAAATATCATTCAATGGAGGAGGGAGATATGATAGGCTCGTCGAACTATTCGGAGGAAAACCGACGCCAGGTGTCGGATGCGCAATAGGTATCACGAGAATCATGCAATATATGTTAGATAAATCACTAGAGATCCCGGAGCCGCCGAGGCCCAAAACACTTCTCACGGGCATCTCGGGGGTTTCCCCAGGATACGTGGCGAGAGTTGCTGACAACTTGAGAAAACTGGGGATAGCGGTGGAGGTCGAGGTCACGGGGAAGAAGCTTCCGACGGCTATAGAGTTCGCAGTTAAGCACGGAATGAAATTCATGGTGATCGTGGGGGAGAAGGAGGAAAAAGGAGAGAAGATCTCCATCAGAAACTTAGGGACCCGAACGCAGGTAGAGGTCGACCTAAAGGACGTGAAGAAGATAATGGAGGTATTTGAAAGAGCTTGAGTTTCTTCAATCCGCTAATCCAATTGGAGGCATTAGTCACCCTCGCCCTAATCTCGATTATATCGCTGAGACTCCGCATACTCGATAGAAAAGGGGTATTAGCGTCCATACCAATCGGATACATAATCTTCACGCTAGGAGGAGTAGAATACTTCATCATGCTACTACTCTTCTTCGGATTATCCAGCATCGCGACGAAGATCAGGGTTAAGAAAATTGGCGCTAACTTCCTGGAAAAAGACTGGGTCAGAAGTTGGAGAAACGTTTTGGCAAATGGCCTCATCCCAGCCTCAATAATAATCTCCGGGTACTTATCCCAAGTCCCCTGCAAGTCATTAGTCGCTATTGGATACTTGGCTGCCGTCGGAACCGCCTTCGCCGACACATTAGCAACCGAGATAGGGCTGCTCTATCCGAAGAAGCCTAGGCTCATAACAAATCTCAAACAAGTTGTTAAGGGAACTCCGGGGGCAATCTCCCCCTACGGCTATATAGGCGGGATCCTCGCAGGCCTCATCATATGCGCTTTCTCCTATGGACTGGGAATCACAGATATAAGCGCCCTCCCGACGATAATCGCCGCCAGCCTCATAGGAATGACCATAGACAGCGTGCTCGGAGCAACTATTCAGGCAAAGTATAGGTGCGTTATCTGCGGTAGGATAACGGAGAGCAGGGTCCACTGCGGAGAGAGAGCCGATAAAGTTTCGGGATTCGAATTCGTGAATACCCATATAGTCAATTTGATGGCCATATTCGCGGGCTCGCTGATTTCAATAGCTCTAACGATCTGGATTTAATGTTTATAAAATTAGGAAAATGCTTGAAAAT
>QMUP01000215.1 GCA_003660635.1 Candidatus Wolframiiraptor sp. | reverse complement strand
CTAGGCTTACTATAGGTTCGGTGTTCGACCGCACGTTCGCAGATTTGAAAGCCTACATTCAATACTGGGTTTAGGGCTAAGCCTAACCCTTGAGGAACTAAGGCGAACTCCCTACCTATGATTTTTCGGGCTTCTCCCTCGCTTACACCTAACAGGTTAACCCTTCCGTCGTAAAGTATTTCACCCTCAACCCTAGCGTTCGGCGGCAGTAACCTTAAAGCCGTCAGGAGAAGAACAGACTTTCCGCATCCCGTCTCGCCTACTATGCCTAAAGTCTCGTTCTCGTACACGTCTAAATCTACGCCGTCTAAAGCCCTAACCACGATTCTCTGGAGGTGGAAGCGTGTCCTTACGTTCCTGAAGCTCAGTATAGGCTTCATCTCTCCTCACCATAAACCCAGCACCTAACCTTCCGTTCACCGTCCACCTTAAACATTTTAGGAGGTTTTTCCAAGCAAACCTTCAGCCTCATCCGGCAACGCCTATAGAAGGGGCATCTAACCCAACCCTTACTGCCCTCGAGATCGTAAACAACCCCTCTAACCAAAGATTTGGTGTAAGGATGTATAGGCTCTTCTAGTATGTCTTTAACTCCGCCTTCCTCGACCACCCTACCAGAATACATAACATATACAGAATCGCTCATATACCTCGCTATGTTAAAGTCGTGTGTTATGAACAGCAGGGTGAAGCGCATCCTTCTCTGAAGTTCAAGAAGTATAGCTAGGATTTTTGCTTGGGTTGGAAGGTCTAGCATCGAGGTCGGTTCGTCGGCGACTAAAAATTCCGGATTAAGTATGAGAGCTCTAGCTATGGCGACCCTTTGGAGTTCGCCTCCGCTTAAATCCATAGGCCTTCTTCTCAAATGTTCAGGTTTAAGCCCTACAAGCTCGGTTACTTCTAAAACCTTTTCCAGCTCCTCGCTCTTACGGTCGACTAACCCATGAATCCTTAACGGTTCGGCTACACTATCGTATATGAACCACCTCGGGTCTAAGAAAGCTTCTGGATGTTGAGGAACCATCTGCATCCTCCTCCTAAACCCTCTAAGTTTAGATTCAGGTAAAGTCGTTAACTCGGTTCCGTTAAAGAAAACCTTGCCCTTAGTCGGTTTAAGGAGCATGAGCAAGACCCTAGCTAAAGTCGTCTTACCGGAACCGCTTTCACCGATTAAACAAGCTTTGCCTCCATCTTCCAAAAAGATGTCTACACCGTCGACTGCGTTCACTAATCTATGACCGAAAAACCCAAGCCTAAAGACCTTAGTTAACCCGACACCCTTAACCTTCACATGCATCGCAGTATTACCAGAAAAGCAACAAGTAATATTAAAGCTTTAAGATCAAATCCGCCCTGAAATAATCTTTTACCATCCTTCTTTTATCGCTCTCCCTTAAACTGCACCAGCGTATATTACCTCTACGACTTTCTCCTTCATCAAGCTAGTGATTCATAGAGCCTGTCAAGTAGCGTATTAACGTTGCCCTTATAGCCTAAGACTCTAAGCCATAACCTATCGAGATGCACCTAACAATCAAGGAAGAAGAAAAAATATTTTCGTTGCACGCTGGCGCGCGCTTGGATCTATTCCCATACTGGTATACGTAGGACGGTAGCTATTTGCTCGATTGAGGCTGTTGTATACCTTCTGTATAAGTAAACTCCTAATGCCATCAAACAGCCTGCAATTTTTGGTTTGCCCTTATAGTTATAGTAATTTCGAAACCATGTGTCACCTCTGTTTGCTTCTTCACAAGCAAATGCTGCGCATACCAACGCAGCTACAATTCTAATTGGCAAGCGCAGATCAACAGGAGCTGCCATATATTTGTTCTTATATTTGCATCGAGGAGCTACGATTTGGTCATATGCAGTAGCAGGAAACCATTTGTTTACGAGTCTTCTTATTTCAATTAAAACATCATCCGGCGTCATTATTCCCTTAAGTTTACCTTCATATGCCTGCTGAAGAGAAGTTGAGTCGGGAACTTTTCCGGCAAAACTTTCTATAGCTTCATTAACTAAACCGTCTGCCCGTTCATAATCCTGTGTAACTTTTGACCATTGAATTAATCGTTCAATACTCCAACTGTGCATTGGCACCCATGTCTTACAAACTTCGATTTGATAGTTAGGTGGAACAAAAAATGCAACCCAATCAACTAAATGCTTATATCTTTTACGAACAGGATGCGCCTTTATATCTCTGCCAGTATTAGACAAATAAACTTTGCACCCTCTACTTTCCAAAATTTTCTTTGTATATTCCTTTGGCGGAACCAGCATTTTCATGAAATATTAATCAATATTCCAAACTATTTTGATTAGTTACACAAAGAATACCAAATAATTACATTATTTCTCAAACAGATTTTAGTCGACTTTCTGAAGAATTAGTATCGATTCATATCTTATCATTCCAGCCCTTGTTTTTTCAAGATCCCTAATGATAGTTTTATCTTCTTTAAAGCCGAGGTTGAGGGCGATTTCTTTTAAAACTTCATCATTTTTAACTTCTACGTATTCATTGTTCACTTTATAGTGATTATTACCAATTATTATTACGCATTTGGCGTCTTTTTTCATTACACGATGCATTTCTTTTAAAGCAAGGTACATATCCTTGAAAAATTTATATGTTCGTAGAGCCTCCTTCTTTCTTCCGCATCGCCTAAGAAGCATTATAACTTCCTTAGCCTTACTAGGTAACCTTGCATATTCTGGGTTACTTTCTTTCATTTCG
>QMUP01000214.1 GCA_003660635.1 Candidatus Wolframiiraptor sp. | reverse complement strand
GTAATCCGAGGAAGGCGGTATCCATCATCATGGGCGACCTTATGAAAGTTTACCGAGGTAGGGTAGATGGGGCCAAACTCTATCAAATGGTCTCCAAAATAGTTGAAGAGAGCTCAAAATAGTTGAAAACTTTGCGGAACTTATGTGCTATTTTTGTGCCATCATAGCCTCCTCTCCCCACTTTCAGCGTGGTCGGGAAGCTTTATAACGGTCTTTTCTGAAACCCGTACAGAGGGCACATATGTCATACAGGATTAAACTCCGGTCCACTGGCTTCGAGCTAGAGATTGAGGGCGATAGGGAATTCGTCGAATCCAAGCTGGCGGATCTCAGCTGGTTAGAGAAGATATTGGATAAAGCGGGAGCGGTCGCCCACGTGGAGAGCCGACCTCTCACCAGCGGCAGGAAACCTTCCTTCATAGAATTTGCCTCCCTCATGAACCCCAAGAGGAATGGCGAGAAAGTTTTGACCATAGCCTATTACCTTTACAAGTGGGAGAACAGGGATGTCACCTACGAAGACATAGAACAATATTATAGACGCGCGAGATGGCCTATGCCCGGAAACGTCAGAGACGTCATGTCCAATCTGATTAGAGAAGGATATATGGAAGACGCGGGAAAGATAGGCGATCGAAAGGCTTTCAGAATACTCCAGAAGGGGATCAAATTAATTGAAGAGGCTGTTCAAAGAGGTGGTGCGAGCTGAGCGAGGGGCGATTAAAGGTAACCATCAGGCACGGAGATACGGAAGTGGAGTTTGAGGGAAGCTATGAAGAAGTGTGGATGAGTATCAATAGATACTTTTCTGAAACCTTGCCGTCGATCGAGGCCGTGAAGAAGCTCATCGGAGCGGTCGACATAACGGATTTGATGAAGAAGCTCGAAGGACTTGTGGAGATAAGGGAGGGCAGAATAACTGTACTCAAAGATGTGGATGCGAAGAGGAAGATCATTCTATGCCTTGCGGCAGCATATGTCGGAAAAGCCTTAGGCTTATTCGAGAAAGATAAACTAGCTCCCAAGGAGATCGCGGCCTACACGGGGCTCGACGAGCGGGTTGCGAGGGCGAGGTTAAGTGAACTAAGGAGGGCTGGGCTCGTGATCAAGTATGATGAAGGGTTATATGGATTCACTCCAACATCATTAGACGAATTCCTAGGTGAAAGGCGATGAACTCCCCTGAAGAACTAAAAGTCACGATCAGATACGGCGACGTTGAGGCGGAGTTCTCAGGTGATCCAGAGGCGGTCTATCGTCAAGTCGTTTCCTTCATGGAAAAAACCCTGCCAACATATTCCCTAGCAAAGAAGATAATCTTCAGCATGGACCTCAAAGACCTCCTCGAGGCATTCAGTGAGATCTTTGCCTATGATGAACAAGAGGGCTTATTCTTCAAGCTGAGTCTCAGCGAACTGAAATCCGTTTCAGACGCCATCCTCTTCATGGCTTTGAGGAAACACCTCGAATACAAACTTGGGAGAATCGACAGCCCCAGCATAAGCTCCTCGGAATTGGAAGCAAGCCTACCCGCCAAGAGGAAGACCATCTTGAACAACTTAACAAAGCTCGTTCAAGCAGAGTTGCTGCGAAGGCTCGACAGGGGCGATTACGCTATAACAAGTCTCGGAATAAAACACCTAGCAGACAAATACTCCAAACAGCCCCCAGAGTAGCCTAAGAAGAGTCCTCAGGCTTTCCTAGGGCATGGGGCCACTCGTTGCCCTGCGATAGGTATAGCGCCTTGGAACGCCCTCTCTTATCAAACTCCTTTCCCTAACGAGATCGAGTAAGCTGTGCGATACCGCCGTAGGATCATATTGATAACCCCTCTTGGCCAATTCCTGAACAACTTCAGAGAGGCTCCTCGGCTTATCGAACCACCCCTCGTCAATAAGCCCCCTTAAAAGGCTCGAGCAGGTCGGAGCGGGCTTTCTCACGGCTTTCTTCTCCGGAGCCCCCCTTTCTCGTAGAACCTCCGCGGGCTCGGCGCCGAGCTGCGGATACACGGATTTCAGGGCAGATATCGCGTTCTTCACGGCTTCTTCTAGCTTGTCTGGAGGAGCCTCCACCCTAACCGTCGCGGGCCCGATCACCACTTCAACCTTGATTTTCTCCTCTTTGCTCATTTTGGATCTTGTTCAATTTGAGCAACATTTATAAGCACAGCAAAACCAGTAAAGATGGGTGCAACTGCGGCATGCAGCAACTCGAGCAACCCAGGGAAGAGTCCCTCAATAAACTCTTTAAATCTTTCCTGACGGTGGGGCGGCGGAGCCTAACGAATGTCAGTGGGGCTTTCTTGGCGGCGGATGGTGATGAATCTCTTGTTCAAGATGAATGGCCTCCAGGGCTTGTCGAGAGAATTAAGGACGTGGAAATCCGGGCTCTGGAGATCACGGTAGACGGCGCCCCGCAGAGGCAGATCGTGGCCATAGATACCTCCTCGATAATCGTTGCGGCGGGGTATAGTGGGGTCGTCGTCGCGCTCAGGGGGGCCTTGGCGATTCGAAATGTCTATGGGGTGCGGGTCGAGAGGATAGGCCCATTCATAGCGTATCTCACCCACGATAACTTGGCCGAGATCTTGGCCTCAATCCTCGGAGAATCTACGCTCCTCGGCTACTGTACGTTGGACTACCAGCTCGACGGGTCGATCCAGAAAGTCTTGGCAGGGCTCCTCGAGAAGAAGCTTCAGGAATACGTCGCGGAGAGGTATAAAGATAGCATATTATTATTCGACGGATCCCTTTCCGCAGG
>QMUP01000213.1 GCA_003660635.1 Candidatus Wolframiiraptor sp. | reverse complement strand
TTTTGAAGAAAAGGTTAAACCTTATATTAATGATGATGATATTTGTTATGTAGGTAGTGCTAATCCTGAAAAACGTAATCGACTGTTAGGAAATGCTTTTGCCCTGTTACATCCTATTAATTTTGCCGAACCATTTGGGCTTTCGGTTGTGGAATCTTTAGCTTGCGGGACTCCAGTAATCGCAAATAATAGGGGCAGTATGTGCGAAATTATAAAAAATGGTGAGAATGGATTTCTTATATCTACAATAGAGGAAGCAGTCGCTGCGGTTAAAAAAATTACTAATATTGATCGTTTCTTTTGTAGAAAAAATGCCGAACAGCGCTTTACCGCTAAACGAATGGCCCATGATTATATTAAAGTGTATCAAACGATTCTCAACGATTTAAAAAGGAGTTAAGTATACTAGGAAGTTTTTTCATAATTTGTAGATGATAAAAATCTCTAAAGGACAAAATGAACCCTTCAGTTATTAACCGTTACCAAAATAATCCTATTCTAACTAAAAAAGATGTTCCTTATCGAGTTGCAACAGTCCATAATGCCGGGGTAATAAAACACCAGGATTATTACATTATGTTATTCCGATCTCATCTTCATAATGGTAGATCCATAATCGGTAAAGCAGTGAGCAAAGATGGTTATCATTTTAAAGTTGATGCCAAACCTTTCCTGGAACCGGCAAAAAAAGGAATATTTGCCGAATACGAAGAATTTGGGGTGGAAATTTACGTATCAATCCGCTGGAAAATACATTTTACCTAACCTATAGTGCTTATTCCAGGCATGGTGTCCGCATTATGCTGGCGCGGACAGACGATTTTAGATCCGTCGAACGTATAGCTCCAATTAGTCAGCCAGATATGCGTAATGTTGTTCTATTCCCGGAAAAGATCGCCGGGAAATATGTAAGATTGGATCGTCCGCATACACAAATTATGCCCTGGTCAATCTGGATTTCATATTCCCATGACTTAATTCATTGGGGCAATTCCCGAGTCATAATCAAACCGAGACAATATCATTGGGATGAAAGCAAAGTTGGTCCCGGCAGCCCTCCCGTTAAAACCGAACAAGGCTGGCTTCACATATTCCATGGTGTATTCTTAACAATGAGCGGGGCTGTTTATCGATTGGGGGTAGCTCTGCACGATCTAAAAGATCCTTCTCACGTTATTGGGGTTGCAGATAATTGGATTTTACAACCTGAAGCCCTCTGGGAGATAACTGGGTATGTTCCCAATGTCGTATTTACCTGCGGAACCATTCCGGAAGAGGACAGTACATTAAAGATATACTGGGGAGGAGCTGATTCGGTGATTTGTATGGGGACTGCAAATATAGAAAAATTAACCGGACTTTGTATAAACTCATCTCGCCCTTCATTATAAAACTAGTTTTTTAATTTAGCAGAAAGGTCAGGAATGAAAATAAAAAATTATCCAAAGAGAATTGCTATCGTCGGAAATTATCTACCAAGAATATGCGGGATTGCTACTTTTACCAGCGATCTTTGTGAGGCATTAGCTCATAAGCTACCCAATCCCGAAAATGTTATTGCCATTGCCATGGATGATATTGAAGAGGGATATGACTATCCTAAGCGAGTTAAGTTTGAGATCAGAGAGAATGTCTTAAGGGATTATATCAACGCCACGGATTTTCTGAATTTAAATCAGATTGATACGGTTATATTACAACACGAATATGGTATTTTTGGCGGCAAAGATGGTGTCAATATTATTCACATGCTGAAAAATTTGAAGATTCCCACTATTACTACTCTTCATACAGTGTTATCCAATCCATCCAAAGAACAACGAGCCATTATTCAGGAACTCGCCAAATATTCTCAGAAATTTGTGGTTATGGCCCATAAAGCAAAAGAGATTTTGAAAAACATCTATAAAATACCGGATACAATGATCTCAATTATTCCTCACGGGATCCCCGATATACCTTTTGTGGATCCTTTTTTCTATAAAGATAAATTTGGTTTAGAAGACAAAAGAATTATTCTTACTTTCGGGCTAATTGGTCCCAGTAAGGGCATTGAGTTTATGATTGAAGCATTGCCCAAAATTATTGAAAAGCATAACAATACAATTTATATCATTTTAGGGGTAACGCATCCGGAGCTGCTAAGAACTCATGGAGAGGAATACCGGCATTTTTTACAATTGAAAGTTAGAAAGTTGGGCTTAGAAGATCATGTTCAATTTCATAACAAATTTGTGGATCTAGAAACCCTGACCGAATACCTAATTGCAACCGACATATATATGACGCCTTATCTTTCTAAAGAACAAATTACATCGGGTACGCTGGCCTATGCAGTTGGCGCCGGCAATGCCGTAGTATCGACGTCTTATCTATATGCCGAGGAGTTACTGGCAAATGGGAGAGGTCGGTTAGTACCTTTTCGTGATTCGGAAAGTATATCTAAAGAAATTAATGATTTATTCTCCCATGAACGCAAACGGAATACCATCCGAAAAAAGGCCTATCTCCATGGACGGGCTATGGTATGGAAGGAAGTGGCGGAACGTTATTTAAGATTGGTAGGAGAAGTTTTTGAACAAAAGCCAGCATATTCTGTACCGCTTACAGTTACCAACCCCATAGCTAAGATAATCGACGAATTGCCGGGTATCAATCTACACCACTTTCAAGTACTGACAGACGATACCGGTATATTACAACATTCATTTTTCACCATACCCGATCGCGAACATGGTTATTCTATAGACGATAACGCCAGAGC
>QMUP01000212.1 GCA_003660635.1 Candidatus Wolframiiraptor sp. | reverse complement strand
TCTACTACACCTACCATGTCATACCAGAATTCTCAACAGGCGTAATGTTACTTAAACTTTTGACATTAATAACAATTCCACTAGTTTTCATATGGAAAAAGCACATTAAAAGATTAAACAACAAACATTAATATTCCCTCTTTTCTGTTAATGGTGTTTAAACGAAAAGCTACGCCAAAATATGTGATAAAAATTTTTGAAAATGTTGAAAATTTTTGCTTCGCAAGGGTGTTTTCTAGGCTTCGAAAGTTTAGTTGCAGGGTGCATTATTAGTAGTAATTGTTGCTGTTTTTCCATGATATTTTGTCCATAGGGACGAGTGTCCAGGAAGTTGTCTATTGTGTACCGTAGGGTTTGGGAAAATTGAGCAATAAAACCTATTGAAAAACTGAGTGAGCCAGTTTAAATTAAAATAAATTATATGTGCCAAAGATTCTTGAACCCTCTACAGAGAAAAAACAAAACATAAAGTAAGTAATAACAAAATATCTTAGACGATGCAAGTTTAAGAAACTGGAGAAGAGAACGTGAGAAGTAGCGGTGGTTTTACTCCGAAATCGAAGAGATATAAAAGAAGAGAGGCTGCGAAAAAAGCATGGGAAACTATTAGAAAGAAGAAAGAGCTTAAAAAGCTAAAAGAGGCAGAGTCTACTTTAAAAATCAATTCGTTTATTACACCAACTCAAATATCACGGATAAAACATCCAGAAGATTTTTCTCCGCTTATTCCTGAAAAGGGGTTAGCAAAAACATATAGTAAGAGAATAATCCGATTATTTCACAAGGCCCCACCAGATATTGTTTGTGGCAATTTTTGGGAGTTGAGATGGGCGTTTGGATGCCCGCTTAATTGTGCCTACTGTTATTTAAGAGGAACGTATAGGGGAAAGATAACGCCAAGGTATGTGAAAATAGATCATGTGCTGAAAGCCTTGGACGAAATGTTTAATGACTCCGCATTTAACGATGGAAAGCCTGCTATAATCAACAGCGGAGAACTGGCTGACTCATTGATGAATCCAGCATTTATGGAGAAAATAGCTGATAAATTTGAGGAACAGAACAAACATAAACTTTTAATTCTTACAAAATTTGGAACAAAAAACATTGATTTCCTATTGAAGAAAACTAGAAAACAAACAATCTGTGCATGGAGTTTGAATGCACCAAAAGTTGCAAGGCTTTGGGAAACAAACGCGCCAAGTATAGATGACCGAATCGAGGCGGCAAAACTTGTGAAAGAATCAGGTTATATCGTTTGGATAAGGATTGACCCGATTTTCCCAATTGAAGATTGGCAGGATCATTATGAATACTTACTTCTGAAAATTTTCCGCAAGTTTACTCCAGACAGAATAATATTGGGAACCCCGCGAGGGTTATGGAAAACTATCCATTATGCTAAGAAAGCAAGAGTGGATACATCATGGATTAAATACTTTGATTTCAAAGAAAAAACTGGATGGGGGCTAAAACTACCATTCAATCTTAGAAAAAGCATTTACTTATTTATGCATGAAAAACTAGAAAAATTAGGTTATAACACCCGAAAAATAAGTATATGCAAAGAAACTGTAAAAATGTGGGAATCATTAAAATGGACATACTATCCCGGCGAATGTCAATGTTATGGGAACCATGTATTAGAGGAATTATAATGAATAATATAATTAATTTGGATGAAGGGAACTTATATGTTTAAACATTTGCATTTGAAGGAGTTAAAAAAATATAGTTATTCGCGTATAAAGCCCAAATTTCTCTGTAAGATAGTGGCGGAAAATCGGCCTGCAAGTAAAATGTTTAGCATTGTAGCAGAAACATGGAATCCTGTTAGCGGTTGTCTTCATCAATGTATCTACTGTTGGGCAAGGAGACTTGCCGAAGGCAAGTTAAAAAATAGTAAAAGGTATAAGCATGGCTTTACTCCCAAGCTCAATGTAGAAGAATTTAACAGAAAACTGAGGGGCAGAGTGATCTTCGTAAGTGACATGGGAGACTTATTTGGTGATTTTGTGCCCGATGAATGGATAGTAGAAGTGCTAGAGAATATACGACGTTTCCCAAATAAATTGTTTCTCTTTCTAACTAAAAACCCGTCAAGATACATGGATTTTGACTTTCCTGAAAATGCGATTCTAGGAGCAACTATAGAAACCGATAAAGACATAAATTACGGAAAAATTTCCAAAGCACCCAAACCAAGTGAGAGAATAAGAGCGATGATAAATCTTGATTGGAATATGAAATTCTTGTCTATAGAACCTATACTTGATTTTACTTCGGAATTTTGGGAAAAAATTGTGGAAATAAATCCTTTCATGATATATGTTGGATATGACAATTATAGTAATAGATTGCCCGAACCGACATTAGATAAAACATTACAGTTAATCCAGAAGTTGTCAGAGGAAGGATTTTTGGTGCTCAAAAAGACTATCAGGCGAGCTTGGTATGAAGGAGAAGAGGCAAAGCCTATCTGATCCTCTGGAGTGGTTATCAAGAAAACTTGAAACTTTAAAGATGAAGGATTACATATTAAAAATTGAAAAAGAGTTTGATAGAAATGAACTTTATCAAGCTCATACATGGACTGCAATTAAGTTAATCATTTTTATGTGGTGGTTAACTGTTTATTCAAGAATTGTGCCGAAGCATTTCAAAAATTATTGGTATATTGACCTGCTTTCATCGTCCGGAGCAAATTTTATCCAAGAAACTAAGGATATAATATTGGGGTCTCCATTACTTTCTTATCTTGTACCC
>QMUP01000211.1 GCA_003660635.1 Candidatus Wolframiiraptor sp. | reverse complement strand
GTGTAGAATTGAAAGACTTTTGTTGTTGCGAAGGATGACGGGACGGCATGTATGTCTCAATAAGACTAGTGTAGAATTGAAAGTATGCGAAGTTTCTAACATTCTGGGCGAAGAACACAAGTCTCAATAAGACTAGTGTAGAATTGAAAGTAATTTGAGTACTGTCGCGATGACGCAACCCCGTGAGTCTCAATAAGACTAGTGTAGAATTGAAGAAAGGTTCACTAAAATTAGTGTTGAATACTTTTAACATCGGCTTTTTGCGATCACCAAGCTGTAGTTTGGCTTAATTTTATGTGTAATTGTGTTTATTTTTGCAACTGTGTAGAATGCTTACAAAGATTTCAAACAGAACTAATGGCGAAAGTAATAGCTTGCGCTTAGGTAATATTTAGTTGATAAAAAGATTCTATAAATAGTAGTAATTGAAGGGTTATATGAAAGGTTCTGAGGAGGTAAAAAATAAGTGAGAAGCTGGATTCTCTGCGAGAAAAATTATCGATAAAATAAGAGGTTTGATACCAATGATATCCTTTTCTCAAAAATGGTATCGATAAATTATTGTAGAATGAAAGAAAAAATTCCAAATAAGGAAAATTCGGAGTGGTGCTGACTTTGGAGTTTTACAAGGTGGATTGGAAGGATATTGAAGGGATATGTTTTGCATTGGCGAACCGGATAGAGGATGATAGTTATCAACCAACATATATCGTAGCCATATTAAGGGGCGGAATGGTTCCTGCAACAATACTTGGTGATTTTCTTAATATAAGGCGTTTTTATTTTATAGATATAAAGTTCTATAGGAAGATTGGTGAAACAGAAAGTGTCCCGAGGATTGTGAAATCAGATTTGGATGAGGAGATTAAAGACTCAAATGTATTGTTAGTTGACGATATTGCTGATTCTGGGAGGACTTTAAAAGTCGCATTAGAGCATGTTTACACTTTCAAACCGAAATCGGTAAGGGTACTAACCCTTTTTAAAAAGTCGCGATCCATAATAACTCCTGACTATTTTCATGAAGTAATTGATAAGTGGGTTGTCTTTCCTTGGGAAATTAGAGAGACCATATCAGAAATAAGAGACCGCAAGATTCTAAAGAAGCTCAACTTTGATGATTGTTATCTAAATAAATATCTCTCTTATTGATGATATCAATTTAAAATCAGCAAACCTTTTAATCTTTCACGAACTTGAAATATATAACTGTTGTTAGAAATTAATTCAGTGATCATGATGTCAGTAGATCATATAATGCGTGGTTTTAAATCATTAATAACTTTGGATGAGGCATTAAAACGTATAGATAAAGAAGTCAAGCCAATAACAGATAAGGAAAGAATAAAGATAGATAAAGCCTCCTGGCGTGTGGCTGCAGAAGATGTAATAGCTCCAATTAATAATCCTCCTTTTGATAGATCAACAGTCGATGGCTATGCAGTTCGTTTTGAGGATGTCATTTCTGCTAGTTCTTCAAACCCTGTGGTTATTGAATTAATTGGAGAATCATTGCCAGGAAAACCATTTGAGGGGGCGTTATCAGCATATCAAGGTGTTTATGTATCAACTGGTGCTAAGATGCCTAAGGGAGCAAATGCTGTTGTACCAGTAGAATATACAAGGAAAGTTGACAATAATAAGGTTGCAATTTTGAGATCTGTATCCTCAGGAGAAAACGTATCCATTCTAGGAGAAGACATAAAGAAAGGTGATGTTATTCTTGAGAAGGGAACAATTATATTTCCTCACAATCTCGCATATCTAGTTTCAGCAAAAATAACAGAAGTTCTCGTTTATCGGAAAACCAAGATAGGAGTAATTGTTACTGGTTCTGAAATTATATCTCCTTTTGATGAAATGACCGAGGAAAAGATAATTGATTCCTTAAGCTATCTGATTCCATCGATGTTTAACTTAAACGCTTTTGGCTTCCACCATTTTGGAAGAGTTTCTGATGATGAGATAGAAATAGAAAAATGTATAGAGCAAGGGCTCGAGTATGCAGATGTGCTAATAATAACTGGTGGCACGAGTGTGGGAAAAGCTGATATGTCTTCAAAAATAGTCTCCAATTTAGAGGGTTCAAAGAAATTGTTTCATGGTGTTTCGATTCAACCTGGAAAGCCGGTGGGGATTTATAAAATAGGCTCTGATAAGTTTATAGTTTTACTTCCAGGCTATCCCGTCTCTGCATATTTCTGTTTAATTAAAATAGTGAAACCTCTGCTTCTAAAAATTCAAGGTGTTAAGAAAGTGTTCTATCATGAACCAATAATAAAGGCTGTTTTAAGGAGACGCGTATCTACAAAGCTTGGTGTTAGGACCTTTGTGAGAGTAAAATTGTTTAAGAAAGATGAAATTTTATATGCAGACCCTATTCATACAAGTGGCTCAGGATTATTATCAACGCTTGCTAAAGCTGATGGGTATTTTGAAGTTCCTGAAAACCTAGAGGGTGTAGAGGCAGGAACGGTAGTAGATGTAAAACCTTTTGAGACAAAAATAATCTGAGGGAATAACTCATGGAGCGAAAAATATTCAAAAAATTAGTTTCAATGGAGGATGCCCTTAAAATTTTATACTCTCATTACACACCAAAGCCTCTTGGAATAGAAGAGGTCCCACTAGAAAGAGCTCTTAATAGAGTACTTGCTGAAGATGTATACTCGGATGTTGATGTCCCTCCTTTCGATAGAGCTACAGTTGATGGTTTTGCTGTTATAGCTTCCGATACTTTTCACGCGCATGAAAATAGGCCTGTAACCCT
>QMUP01000210.1 GCA_003660635.1 Candidatus Wolframiiraptor sp. | reverse complement strand
GCATTCCCGACTTCCAGTATGGCGTTAGAAAAACCATTATATCTGTAAATATTGGCGGAGCTCTGATTCCAGTATTGTTCTCTCTTTTTCTTCTACTTTATTCTATTCCAGCATTAGAACAGAACTTGACAGTTGCTTACCTCAAAGTTTTTGTAGCATTTATTGTTGTCACACTGGTTGTTCACAAGTTTGCAAGGCCTATTAAGGGCTTAGGCATCGCTGTTCCATTCTTTATACCTCCTTTAACAGCTGCCCTAGCATCAGCCATCCTATTTCCAATTTACGTTAAAACAAACCCTTTCATAATAGCCTATGTAGGCGGAACATTAGGAACTCTTGTAGGCGCAGATCTACTTAACCTCGACAAAATATCAGAGATTGGAGCTCCCATAGTAAGCATTGGAGGCGCAGGCATATTCGACGGTGTATACCTGACGGGGATAACCGCCATTTTCCTCTTATGGTTAATCGTCTGACAGTAACCTTAGCCTAGGTGAGAAAGGTTTGAAACTGGAAGATCGGCTGATGACGATTGCACAGCAATTTCAGTTCTTAGGATATTAATTATAAGTCTCGTTGGCTCCGCTTCCTTATTCTTTCCAATTCTTTATGCGGTTGTAAAATTCTATTTTGGAACTTAAATATAGGAGGTCGAGGGCATGAGCCCCGTGGAAACCATCAAGGAGATACTAAAGACCTTTCTCATTAAATAAACTCCGAGAACTCTTCGATAAGCCGTTGAGACAGGTGATTGAAAGCCTCCTAAAATAAAGACTCATCATAAAAAATTAATATTCTATAATTTAAAATATTTAATTTGTGAATTATATGGTTGAGATAGTAAGGTCCTTCCTGAATACGATAAATACAATCATCATATTGTGGCTTCTCTCAGTTAAGCCTAGACATGGATATGAAATCATGAAGGAAATCGAAAGGTTAACTGGAGTAAGCTTGAATCCAGGAGTTGTCTATCCCTTCCTTCACCGCTTGGAAGAGGAGGGATTCGCCCTGAGCAGAAGGGTAAAGGAGAAGAATAAGACTAGAAGATGCTACTTCTTGACTGCTGAAGGAAAAAGGCTATTTAATAGGCTTAGAAGCCTCTTTAAGAAGCGATTAAGAGTTTTCGCTGAATCTTTAATGTATAATTCCAGATCAGAATGATCCTTCATGCAGGCTCATCTAGGAGATTAATGCTTCTTCCCGTAATTCTCCTGTCCTAGAACGGCCTTATCGCATGGGAAGTAATAAATCTCCATTTTTATGAGCTCCTTTATGCAGTACTGAATAATGCGCCATTAACGGCGCTACTTAGCTTCTCGATTCTCATCATCAATTACCTGCCAAATTTGTTTTCTTCTAAGGCTGCCGAGTATAACGTTAAAATTTAAATGTTCTAGTTATAAAGACATTCTCAATATGGGGTTGATGAGCATATTCATCCCCGTTTATAGAGAATCAGACATGTTGGAGGGTTTATTAGAGGATCTTTTGGAGGATCCATATGAGGATAAGGAGATCTTCGTTATTATTGATGAGCCGAGCTTGAAAAGTCTCCGTTTAATTGATAAGTTTAGAGGAAAGGTTAATTTTGTACTGAATGGCGAGAGAAGAGGCAAAGCCAGAGTCTTAAACGATGCCGTGGAAGACTCAAGCGGTGATATCCTATTATTTTTAGATGCCGATGTGACTATCGACGGGGAGAGTGGAGATTTCCTGAAGAAGATTTCAGATAGCTTGGAGAATGCGGATATAGTAGAAATAAAGAAGGGTGTAGTTAGAGATTCCATTATTGCCCGTATAGTCAGCTATGATTATTTGGGCTTCAGTTCTACAAGCTGGTTCTTCTCAAGGTTTCTGGGGAAGTGCCTAGGCTTCAACGGTGCAGCCTTCGCCATCAGGAGGGAAGCCTTCAATTCTATGGGGGGATTTAGAAGAACCATCTGCGAAGACTTAGATATGGGTTTAAGATCTTGCCTTAAGGGCTTCAAATTTAAATTTTTAGTAGACGCAAATGTTTACACGAAGGCTCCATCCTCATGGAGTGAATGGTTCAAACAGAGAAAGAGATGGGGGATTGGGGCTGCCCTCTGGCTCAAAGAGAACTATCGCAGCTTACTCCGAATTGTACGTGAATACCCAAGGATTCTTCTTTCACTCTTGCTGCTTTTTCCCTCATTGCCGACGGCGATGAGCATCCTAATCATTCCGGAAGACATCTACGTGAAGATAGCCTACATTCTCTTCTTCATATTATCGACGAGAGCAAGCGTTCTTCTTCCGCCAACAGCATTCGCATCCACAACACTCTCAATGATAAAGAATATGCTTATGACAGTCAGCAGCTTACTCGCCTACTCATTGCTATTTTACATTCTTGCGCAGAAGCTGAATTTCCCATTTAACCCGCTGGAATTCACATTCTACTATCTCATTTATTCTCCCCTATGGCTTATTACGGTGGCTGCAAGCATAGCTAGGATTCTGCTCAAACCGGAATGGATCAACATTGATTGGAAGGTTTAGGACAAATAAACTAGGCGAGCGTACAATATAATGTGCGAGGGTGGGATTTCAGCAAGAATTTAATGGTAAATCTTCATTACATCGTTTACGCCAGAAAGCCCCTACTTTAGTGGGGAGAGCGTCAATGCTTGTGGAGGCGGACACTCCATACTAACTTCTACGTAACATCCAAAAAAATGATGGAGGAACATCACTGTTATGTTTTAATCTCTTTATAGTATGTGACTTCTCCGGTCTTAGAGTTTAAT
>QMUP01000209.1 GCA_003660635.1 Candidatus Wolframiiraptor sp. | reverse complement strand
CCTTCCTGCTCACTATCTACCTGTGGCTTAACATTCCAATAGCCAGCACATCCTGAGCAAGTTCACCAATAAGCATCATACCACCGAGACCACGAGCACGAACAATTGCTACAAACTCTGAACCTTGATGTCCCTGACCCCCCTAAATCGAATTCAAAATACCTAGTTCCACTGTATGGTGTGTAGCTCCCAGCATTGGTAACCTTCTTCACATAACCTCTGCTGTACCAGTCTGCTCTTTCTCCTGTTAAATAACCACCGCTATATTTCCCCCCTACCAGTACTTTTCTTACAATATCAATTCTTCTCATTGTGAGCCAGTTTAAGAAATTCCCATCCCATTCGTTTGAATTTTTGCCTCGGGAAGATTTTGAGGCAGTGGGAGAAAACCTATTATTTGAGTATGTATACCAATAATCAGGGTCAAAGTATCCATAGTACTTATAGTTCGGATTAAAATTTACGCAGGGATAATAATAGCTGGTTCCGTAGTTATCGTCATCTGCCTCCGGAGTATCCCAACCATCAAAATAAGCAAACCTAAACATGCTTCCCGAATTATCTACAATCAGCATCACATTAGGTGGCAGACTTTGGCTTATAAAAGGAGGGGAAGCCGAATAAGTTCCTAGCTGAGCATGCACTGGAGTGAAAAAAAATAAAAATAAAATAATTGTTATTATACCTTCTAATGCTATTTTCCTCATTTTTACCTCCCCATTTAAAAACCTTGTCCTTCAGGTATTAATGTTATTTCCATTACCAAGTTATCTTTTATTGTAGCAATAACAAAACTGCCGATAGAAATCTCATCAATTTTTTTAGTTTTTCCCTTTGAAGTTATCTCTACCTTTTCAGGTAGTTGATAAAGATTGCCATCGATTTTTATAAGCTTTGCATCTATATCAAGGAATTCTATAAATCCTGGTACGGTAACTACTTTTGTTTGGGCTAATAAGATGGGGGGTGAAAAAGTATCAACAAACTTTTCTTGTGGCATTGGACTCAGATATAAAAACGCTAAAAAAAAGAGAATAAATGAAATCAAAAAAATCAAAATCTTATTCATGATCTTACCTCCTATAAATTAATAAATATATCTATAGACTATTTCCACATTAGAAGTTGTGTTACTAGCAGCTTTTCCTTTGGAAGTTGCCCGGTAATAGATTGCTATTCCTCCAAAGCCACTAGTTCCAGTACCTTCATAACCTGCTAGCGCTTCAGCAGAACCTCCTCCTGCATGCTCAGTATAAATTCGATCGACATCGATTTTTACTTGCCTTTCATCAACGGTTATTTGTAAATCCGGATTATTATCCGGGTTATCCGTTGAACCGTCGTTATTTTCTTCATACCCCATTATTTCATTAAGAAAATACTGATCCTGTACAATTTCCTGTAGATCGCTCCTGAGGTTATCTGAAAAACCAGCAGGATCAGGTAAAGTTTTAATATAGTAATCAATTATACTTGGGACAATTTCAACTCCAGCATCAGCAGCATAAAAAGCGGATTTCTTGAGTCTATCTTGTCTTGAGGACTTGATATCAACCGAAGAAGTCATTATGGCAGCTGCCCCTAACAGAGACATAATTATCATAATCAAAAGAGTAGTTATTAGGACAGCACCTTTTTCTTGCTTCATTTCAGCTAAAAAAGTATTTTTCATGGATTTTTAATCTCCTTTACAAACCCATATTCCTTACCTCAACCACAGTGGTCAATATCCTTCTTCGATAACCATCTGGGTTTCCCACACTGTGGTCTTCGATAGCAGGTCGTATGCCATTACCAGCCCACTTTGGGTCTTCCCGAGCGGTTCGAGCAATAATGTTAATCCTTACTGCAAGGATATCATCAACAGACGGAGGATTGTTATACCAATTACCATTCACATCCTGATAAGCTAGTTGTAAATCTTCGATATCTTGGGCAATTAATAAAGCTCTATCTCCAGTGTTTTCATCCCTAATTAAGGAAGGATGGTCCGGATCGGTAAAATCAACTCTATAGGTAATAGCCTTGACCAAAAAGACTGGACAATTTGCGCTATAATCTCTTGTCAAATTAGGAGTTAGTGTCAATTGAGTACCAGAAATACTAGTAACCTCATAGTTATCATCTTCCGAAATACCATCGAGATATAAATATCTTCTTGTCGTGGTATTAAACTTTGCGGCATCAGCACTACTTTGCAATGTGATCGAAGAAGCACCTCTGGAAGCATTAGCTGATAAGGTTGATACTTGTCGATAAGCACTTACAACAGTAATTTCATCAGTACCATTGGTTACATTATTAGCGGGATTAATTGGATCAGAAAACCCATTTACCGCGGTTTCTGGCATCCCGAATCCTGCCATCCTGATATCCTTTGCAAGAAATTGCATAGCTGTTCGGGCATTTTTCTGCATCTCGCTTATCTGAGCCCGAATAACCCATGATCGGTGTTGGGAAGTAAAAATAGTATAAACAGCTGCAAGTATAATTACGCTGATTACGACTGTGACCATAAGCTCTATTAAGGTAACCCCTTGCTTGTTCAGCAGAGAAAGAAAAGCTTTTCTTAACTTATAACTTTGAAATTCAAGGCTTCTCGGCCGATCAATAAACACTAAACACATTTATGTTTATTCTCCCCCTACAATTGTACTTACACTCACATAGTGCTGAGGCAAATTGTTATTGGCCGGATTTGGACTTCCCCAAAACACAAAAACCACCACGGTCTTGGCCCCTTCCGTGGGAGTATCATCGGCGATGTTCCAAAGCCTG
>QMUP01000208.1 GCA_003660635.1 Candidatus Wolframiiraptor sp. | reverse complement strand
TTTCCGGCCTCCATGGAGGCTATAGCGTATTTGGCGTGGGTGCTGGTCGGCGTGCAGACATCTATTATGTCTATGTCATCCCGTTTCAGGAGTTCTTCGAAGTTATTGTATGCGTCTATCCCAAATTTCTCGGCGACCTTCTTCACCTTTTCCAGGGTCCTCCCCATAACCGCCTTGGCCTCGCATTCCCCGATGTACTTCCACGCGGAGAGATGCGTCGTACCCATGAACCCGTATCCCAGTACCGCGACTCCAAGTTTATCAGCCATAGTTTCTCTCACACCCCCTTATCGATCTCCGAGATGGCGTCTTTATAGGGAGATAGATCCATCTCAGGCCTCGGATCATATCTCATATAGACTTCCAAGTAGCGACCGTTGATAAGTCTTTCCTGACGCTTCTTAACAAGCCCTTCAATTATCTTCGTCTGGGACTTGAATTCCCTCAACGCATCCGCTATCATCTCCTCGACATCAGGGCTCGCGACGATCACCAAGTTCCCGCGGAGATCGACAGGCCGTCCTTTAACCAACGCGTCTTCTGGGGAAAAATCCCCCCAGACACTGTACATTAGATAGCTCCTGATCCTGAAAGGTTCTCCGAGATCCGCTAACACGCTATCTCCCACCTGCGGCCCGGTGAATGAGCCTATCCAAGATGCGGCCCTGTGGTCTAGATGTTCTCTATACTCATTTGGGACTATTAGCCGTGTGGGCCGTATTTTCCTGAACTTCTCGACCATATCGTGGGTTGAGGCATATTGCCCGGTGGGGAGTTTGAGGGATAGGTAGTCTATTAAGCAGAAATCTGGATAATCAAATCTCACTATGTTCTCTTTCTTGACTCCTACCCTCGAGTAGGCGTTAATGGTCTCCACCTTCCTAACGTCCACTATCGTGTCCTTATCTTCCGGTCTCGAGTAGCCGCCTGAGCCATCGCAAAATATCGCCACATAGACCTCCGCGCCCTCTCGAAGGCAATATAGCAGTAGGTAGCCGGCGCCTAACAGGACATCGTCATCGTGGGGACCTAAGAAGACGACGCGCTCATTCTTAGGATCCCAGTCAGGGAAAACGAAGTCGTCGATTCGATCGCTCTTTCTCTTCGCATCTAGGTCATAAAAAATGAATTTTGGAGACGTTTCCGCTCCCTCCATCTACTTTATCAAAGGTAACTTTACTGGCCTATTCTCAGTATAGGATATTATCGCGGCTAACGCGGCCTCATGAGTGTTAACCGCATCTTCAACATTACAATGAGATTCTTTGCCCTTCAGGATGCAGTCAACGAAGTGATTTACCTCGTGTTCAAATGGGTGATGCCGCACATCCGCGGTATCAGGTAGGATCGTGGGGATGGTTACCCAATCCGTTTGCCCGGGGAATTTGCTCGGGGCCCACACCCTATTGTTGATCACGGTTCCTTTGTCCCCGAAGACGCTCACCGGGAAGTAGTAGGGGTTGGCGCAGTCAAAGTTTGAGTTTATCTTCCCAATGGCCCCGTTCTCGAATTTTGCTAAGACGACCTCAAGGCCATAATATCCTATATCCTCTTTACCGTATCTATGTCCTCCAGCATATGCAAAGACCTCCGTGATATTATTCGCTTTCTCCTTCTCCTTACATGACAACCACCTCGCCGCATCGAGGGCGTGTATCCCGGCAACTAAGAAGCTGCTAACCCCGTATTCCTTCGTCTTGGCCCATTTCCATCCCGACCACCATTCCGCGATATGCGAGTTGTATCCAGTCTCTATGTAATAGACGTCTCCAAGCGCGCCCTCAGCTAAGAGGGATTTTATCGTCTCGAATAACGGGTTCCACCTCAGAACAAAGCCGACGACTGTTTTAACCCGCGCCTTCCTGACGGCATCTCTAATAGCCTTCAATTGCTCTAAACTTATGGCGATGGGTTTCTCCACGACCATGTGTTTCTTCGCCTCGGCAGCCAATACCGCCTGCTCGACGTGGACATGTTGCGGGGAACATATCGCGACTATATCCACGTCTGGGTCATCAACTAGTTTCCGATAATCTGTGTAAAGTTTGACATCCTTTAGCCCAGAACTCTTCGCGAGGTTCTCACAGCTCACCATCCGGCGGCTCATTATCGCGACGACCTTGGTATGCGGGTTCTTCTCGAAGGCCGGAACATACTGCGTAGCAACCCAGCCAGCGCCAGCGATACCTACACCGAGCACTTCTTTTCCAGACATAGCAAGGGGAATATCGGATAAACCATAAATAAGCGTTTATTATCCTCCCTCGGCTAATCCATAAATAGGGAACGTGAATATTTGTTATAAACCGTTATTAACGCTTAAATATCTCTGATATTCCTATACAAACGCAATAAGGTGTCTCTATGAGTGAGGAAAAAGTTTCTAGGCGTAAATTCTTGGGCGCCGTTGGAGGATTAGCCGCCGCGGCCGTTATCGGATGGGGTCTCGCGGGATACTTCGCGACCTTGCCACCTAGGGAAGTTGTAAAGACTGTGACGAAGACTGTTACCCAGACTCAGACCGTGACCAAGACTGTATCCGCGACGACTACTACTTCTCCGGCTACCACAACGACTTTCTCAACACTGACAAAGCACGTTTACATCGAATGGGGTATCTGGAGCTGGGGAGTCGAACTCTGTAACAATAACGCGAGGATCTTCAACGAGGACAACCCCGACATAACGCTACACGTGACCGACCTAGGAGCTAACTACATGACAAATCTCTTCGCGAGATATGCAGCTGGAGACCCCCCTGACATATTCTACGCCACGCCGG
>QMUP01000207.1 GCA_003660635.1 Candidatus Wolframiiraptor sp. | reverse complement strand
TCGAGTTCAAGCGGCCCCTCACCTCTCCTAATCAGCCTGAAGATCCTCGGCGGGCCTGGACCATAACCCCTCCACGGCTCTTTTTCGTATATTTCCACGAATTTCCATGCGAGTTTTATGGGGTCAATTGCTCCCTTATTCTCGATCATGCTTTCGGCTAATGCGATCATCATCGCCGTGTCATCGGTATATCTCAGCATGCCGTCTCTGGATCGCTTGTAAAACGCCGCTCCCATGGAATCTCCAAGCGCCGCCGCGAGCATGGAGCCTATGAACTTGGAGAGTAACTCGTTCCGCGCCATTTCAGCCACTAAAATAGAATGAAATATGAGGCTTCTTAAATTAACCTATGTACTGCGTATTTTCCCTATCGAAGTCCTCCACGAACTCCGCGTTATGATCAAATTCCCGCCCGATCTCACCTTTCAAATCCTGATATTCCTCCGGTAATCCCTTAGAGATTATTCGATAGGCTATGTGGTCTTCGCCTAGGGCTTCTTTCACCACCTTAATTGCCAGCCTCCTCATCTCTTCTTCGTCTAGGACTCCGAGGCTTCGGATATACTCCCGAAGTAGAATCGAGAAGATGTACGCGTTTATCTCGGATCTCGTCTTGGAGCTTGCGAAGAGGGATTCGAGAAGCTTTTTATTCATCACTATCACATTCGACCCTATCTGATGGATAGCTCTCACTTCCTTAGGGAGGTTCATGAGGATTAACTCCAATCCAGCCCTTCCAAGCCCGAGGACTTCTCGAACGGCCCTCTTAACGACTTGGAAGACCTCGCCGAAGCTCTCTGCTTCATCAAGTCTTTTCTTGAGTTCCAGTTTGATGGTCAATCACCTCCATTTCGGCTGATTGTTGACAGGAGATATGGGACGGCGTATTTTAGTAATAGCCTCTAAATCCGCGATCAAAAATATCGTCGTATTCCCAGGGGATTTCACCGTGGAATCGAATGGAGTGGGTTATGGCGTGATTTTAACAATACTTTATTTTATTGAAGCGGCTTAAGAGCCTTTGAACATCTCTTTTCACCGTTTTCGAATCCTCGCCCTCAATTGCGCGCTTGATGAATTTAGCGATTCTGGCCATTTCTCTCTTCCCCATCCCCCTCCGGGTCAGTTCCGCCGTTCCCAGTCTTAGATCTAAATCACTTATTATCCCGCATTCTTCCAGCTTTCTTCTCAGCCTCTCTTTTTCCTCTTGATCCTGAAAGTCTAGGATTACTTGATGTGATTCAGTGTAGCCCCATTCTTTGGCCTTGACAGGTACCCCCAATTCGTCGAGATTCTTGGCCAATGCTTTAGAGTTCTCAACGATTCTCCGCGCATATTGTTTCCCATACCTCGACATCTCCTCAAATGACACTGCTAAGGCCGCTATCTTGTTGAAGTGTATGTTGTCGGCGATTTTGTGAAAGATGTTCTTCGAGAGCTTTCGATAACATTCTTCTTCATTCGTGAGGATGAGCCCTCCCTGTGGACCCGGGAATGTCTTATGGGTTGAGGCGAAGAGTATGTCAGCTCCCTCTCTCAGAGGATCTTGGAAGACGCCTCCAGCGATCAGACCTAATACATGCGCGGCGTCGTAGGCTAGGACTCCCCCGTATTCGTGAACGGCTTCTGCGAGTTCTTTAACTGGATGTGGGAAGAGGATCAGACTCCCACCTAAGACTACGAGATCGGGCTTTTCAGATCTGATGATCTCAACGGACTTCTCCACATCTGGTAGAAGTTTATCCTTAGACGCCGGAAAATATATCGCATCTGCCCCGATGAGGTCAGGAAGCCTATCAGGAGCGTTTCCCGGATACCCACCGAAGTCCGGATGGAGGCACGCTATTTTCCCGTGTTTAGCGAAGGTCATGTAGGTGAGGAGGGCGGCGATGTGGCCTGAAAGAGGCTCCAAGAACACGTACTCTGCTCTAAAGAGTTTTTTCGCCAACTCCTCCGCATAACTCCAAAGCTCATCGATATACATCGCCCCAGAATAATATTGAGGTCTCAGGGAATATCGTCCGGCGAGATCCGACGCGAGCGCCTTCAGAACCCGGGGACTCTGAATATTCTCACTCGGTATCATGTTCAACGTTTTCTTCCTATATCTTTCATGCGCCCTGAGTATCTCTAATGCCGTGCTCATTTGGTGAATGACAGGGCGGAAACCGGTATTTGAATCTTAACCTAATATACTTGTTAGAAAACTTCGCAACGACGTTCTTCCGGATTGGATAGAAAGGGTTTTAAGCGGATCTGGAAAAAATTGTTGCGCGGATGCCTTATAGGTTTACGTTTGATCTTAGGTCGCTTCCGAGGAGCTTCTTCCAAGAGCTTGTGAGGGCGGCTTATGATTCGCGGGTGCATCAGAAGATAGGTGTCATCGTTAGGTCTCTGATTAAGAAGTTTAGAATCCAGGAGATAACCGGCCTGAACCTACTAGATGCCGTCGCCCTTTTCGAGGACTTCCTCGAGATTCAAGCCGTGAATATCGCGAATAGGGATAAATTCCATCAGGCTCGCGGTAAACGAGTTCTATTTCTCCCCCATTGCGCTAGGAAATACATGGATAATCGATGTAAGGCGATCTTCGATCCTCAGATACCAACCTATCGCTGTCAACACTGCTCCCCAGACTGCCTCATAAGTCAAGCCACGCGGTTAGCTGAAGAAAGAGGATACGATGTCTATGTCGTGCCCGGCGGCTCATGTATACCCAAAATCTTAGCAATGAATGAATACAGTGCGGTAGTCGGCGTCGCCTGCGGGATGGAGATTAAAC
>QMUP01000206.1 GCA_003660635.1 Candidatus Wolframiiraptor sp. | reverse complement strand
TAGCTCGGCGGTTAGGAAGGGCGCGTCCACGGGTAGGAAGAGTAGCGGCCTATTGACCCTCGAGGCGACGTACCTCAGATCTCTCGAATATCCCTCCCCAGCGGTCTCGATTATCTGAATACCCTTCTCAATACACCAACGCTTGGTCAGCGGAGTATGCTTCGATGGAGCGATATAGAGTTCGCCTCCAAGCTCTCCGGCGACATCTAAGACGTATTCGATTAGGGGCCTTCCCCTTAACTTTAGTAGAGCCTTCTCAACTCCATTCATCCTCGTAGCCCTCCCACCCGCCATGATAACGATCCTTAGAGCGCTCATCCCCTCATCACCTACTGAGATATCTATCGTAGATCTTGCTCAGGATTGAGCCTATCAGAGATGCAAGGATGTCGTCCATGAACATGGGTTTATCTCCAAGCTCCTCAAATCCCTCCTTGGCCGAGTCGATCCAATAATAGGCGAAGAGGGCTTTCCAGCCATTGATGTAGAGGGCTAGGGTTATCCCGAGAAGCTCGTCCGCGAGGATCTTCTTCGAGTCGCTCAGATACTCGTCTCGACTCAACTCCGGAAGTGTTCCAGCTAAGCCATGCCAGTCTAGGTTGCGGGCGGAGAGAGCTAGAGCCCAGATATTCGGATCCCTTAGAAGCCCTCTAAGCTCTGCCTTAACCTCTCCCTCGACCTCGGCCTCGGATAAGCTTGGGATAGGTGCCCTTCGATAGATCTCGGCGGCTGTTTCGGCGACCCACTTCAAGTCAACGCCGAAGACATTCCTAAACTTCTCCTCCACGCCCATGCCCTTAAGCCCTGCCGAGATTATCGCCTCATAGACTAGTTTAGCGGCCTCCGATCCTATTGGGGTCGCTGGACCCGCATAGAACTCCCGACCCTCTGAATCCATCCCAGACGCTATGACTAGGGCGTCGGTTATGGTCGCATAAACCCTGCCCAGATTATAGCCTCTTGAGAGAGCTAGATCCGCTAGAGCGATCGCTTTCACGCCGCTTATAACCCCTGCTAGATCTATGAGGGCTCTATCCGCTAGAGGCTTCTTCACGAAGAGTAGGATGTTTATGGTTCCCGGCCTCTCCCCAGACCCTCTGGTTCTGATGGATGCGCCGTGGCTGAGCCCGACGCTGGCTATCAACGCGATCTTAGCCGGTGAATCAACCTCTAGCTCGATGTGCTCCTTCACGACATCCACGGCCGTTAGGAATACTGCGGAGCTCTTCCTTGGGAGCTTTAGCTTTTCTAGAAGTCTCTCGGCGTAGTGGGCTGGATTGGGTTCGTTGAAGTCGGGTTCAACCCTGTGAAATATGACGTGCGTTAGCTCTCTGAACCCGCCTCCTATGATCGTCGAGGATAGGGCCCTCACCCTCCCCCCAAACCCTATAACCAAGGTATCTTCTCCAACTATCTCCTTCCTAAGCATGGCCTCACCCCTCAACTATCATAAGGCGGATGCTTGATCTCCGCATCCCTCATCCACACTCGACCAATCTTAATCGAGTTCTTCAACCAGCCTTCACCTCCTTAAATTTTTCAGACAGGATCTTGAGCGTCTGCGTGAAGGATGGGCCTGAATGGGTGAGAGGTAGCTCCTTCTCCCGCGCGCACCAGATCCTCCCCTCCCTCACAGCCTTGATATCATTCCATCCACGCCTCGCGATGAGAGACTCCACCTCCGCCTCGGCATCCACCTTTCTCTCGAAGAGGAAGATCATGAGGTCTGGATTTCCTCTAGAGACCTCGTCGAAATCTGGCTTGAAGAACCCTACAGCCTTCGAGAAGATGTTCAGCCCCCCGGCGGTGTAGATTAGATCGTCGACGAAGGTTAGTCTTCCAACGGTTGTGGGATACCTATCCGGCCAAAACTCGACATACACTCTTGGCCTTTCCATCTCCTTACATCTATAGGCTTTTAACTCATCCGCAAGCCTCTTCACGAGATTTCCGGCCTCCTCCCGCCTCTCGACGAGCGATCCCACGATCATTATATTTTCAAGTATCCCATAGAGGTTTTTGGGAAACATCACTAAGTAGACGTGGAAGCCTCGTTGGTGAAGTTCGACTGCGAGATCCTGCTGAACACCTGTTGAGACAAATATTAGATCTGGACTCAAGCTCTTCAGCCGCTCATAGTTGACTCTCGTCGCGGAGGCCACCGATGGAATCCCCTTAACCTCTTTTATGAGATACTTGCACCAGAAGGAGACGCCGACTATATTCTCCAGAAAACCTATGCTGACGAGTATCTCGGTTATCGAGGGATATAGGCTAACAACCCTTTCAACTCTCTCCGGCAGCTCAATACGACCTCTTAAGAAATCATGGAGGAAGGGCGCGGGTCTCACAACTTCACCCTGTTCAGACTTCTTACATGAGGTATAAGAAGTTATTGGATGGATTATCCGACCAAGTTAACAAGGCGTGAAAATGGAGACTTGCATCCCAAGGACATTACTCGTTTAAAGAAATCTAAGACGCCTTCCCTTTTCTCATGATCATTCGATGCCGGTTAAGGTAGATTGGTTGATGAGCCTCTCATACTCCTCGTAAATGCTTTGAAGAAGCCTTTTATGGGCCACGCCCTTAACCGCCGCGGCTATGCATGTTCCACCGGCTCCAACCCCTTCCTTAACGTAGCCTCTCTCATAGTATCTCAGGCCTTCATGGGGGGCGTTTGAGAAGTCTAGATCATATGCCACGATGGGCGCGCTCGGATAGATCATCCTCACGAGTTCCACTAAATCGGATGAATAATCGCTGAGCAGCCATCTAGTCGTCCCT
>QMUP01000205.1 GCA_003660635.1 Candidatus Wolframiiraptor sp. | reverse complement strand
TCGTAATAAACTTTGCAAAACAGTACTTGAAGACGGTGGTTTCCGTAGCTTACTCTATGATTAGAGCTGGTAAAACTCTGAGCGAGCTTGTTACCGCCCTGATAATCGCTGCAATAGCAAAATTCGCAAAAGGAATACTAAAATATTTCTCCTGGACTATGGATAGAGTTCTAGGAGCATTATCAAAAGTTTTAAGCACAGATTTAAACTGGGTTCGAAAAATCCTAAGAAAATGGGTAGACCCGTCCATAAAATTCCTAAACAACGCAGTAGCTTACAGCAAACAACTACTTAAGAATTCCGTTGAGAAACTCATTAATTCAATTACATCCGTATTCAATACTTTATGGAAAAATGCGGTTAAACCATTACTTACCAAGTTGCTTACAAACTTTATGGATTTCACAATAGACGCATACCTACAATTAGCAGAAATGATCGCCACACTCGTAGTCGAAGGAGGACTAAATAAAAAACTCGCAGACAACATAATGAACACTGCAGCAAAAATAATAAACTTCCTAATCAGCATCCAACCACCAGAAGTACAACTATCCTCCTACTACAAACTATACATGACATGGCTATACACAGGACTAATGGCAGGCATAATAAAAACAAAAACCCCCAAAACATGGGAAAGAGAACTTGCAAGAAGAGACAACGAAAAAAGCACCAACGTATCATGGTATCATCAAAAAATCTATGAAAAAATGGAGAATTACCTGGGAAAATCAGTAGAATATGTTAGCTTCACAAGATTCGATGACATATACATAGTGTTCAGACAAGGCCAAGCAACCGAAATGTGGCGAGACGCCAACCGACCATGTGACATAATTGGAAGAGTTGAAAGAATAGCCCTAAACGAAAAATTAAGCGAAATAATCGGGGAAGGTACACAACTCGTAGAATACGATAAAGAAAGTGGGAAAATCAAAAGAATAATCCTCGACTACAGCAAAACTATGAAAGGCAAACCACGCCGCCGTTACTATAGATGGTACGGAGATATAGCAATCATTCAAACAATTCACACAAACATTGACGGAAAACCAGTAGCCTTCACAATAGTATGGCACGGCTACCTAAACCAGTTCACAGACCCCTACGAAGGAGAACTTGAAAAAGCAATGGAAAAATTCGACACAAAAATCCAAAACGGAGTACTACACAATAATGAAGGAGAACCAATAGCACTAATGAGTAAGTTCATACCATGCGAAATCAAAACCGAAGACATCACAATCAAAGGCTACAGAATAGTCCTAGGAATAAAAATGGAAATACAAAAAGGCGGAAAAACATTCAAACCATGTAGAGAACTCAAAGAAAACTACGGAAAAATCGCTTCCAAATCGATAGCTGATGACCTAGTTCGGAACATGCCTCGAAGTAAGGGTAATGCGGAGTTCCTTTATAGGTTTGATCAAGGTATAGGGCTTGATGATGGCATACTCGGCAGAAACTGGCTTGATAAAACCGACAAAGTAAAACAAATAATAGACAAACAAACCAAGTTCTGGAGAACCTACACAAACAAATACAAAACACAGAAAGGAAAACTACCAAGCCTCTACAACCTAATATCCCAATCCATAGCCGAAGTCCACCCCCTAGCCATAGACAACCACGCAGAAGTCATCATAAAAGGCTACGACCCAGTGTTCCTCAACGAAATCCTCATGCAACACACAGAATTATGCTACATACTTAAAAAAGTAGAAGAAAGACTAGAAGAAGAAGGCCTAACAAACCAAAAGAAAGAAGTTAAACAAATAAGAGAAAACATAGAAAACTGGCTAAAACAAAACTACAAAGAATACTACGAAAAACTCCACACAAAAGTCATTGAAACCATACAACAAGCAGTAAACGAAGCAAAAACAAAAGGCAAACTAAAGAAAAACATGTCAGCTGCTGAAATTAGGAATATTCTCGATCCAAAAGATCCAAAAGATCCAAAAGCTAAAAAGAGAGTTCTTACTGAGAAGATTAGGGGGATTTATAAAGAGTCTGGGAATTGGAATTTCAGGTTAGTCGACAATTACAGAAATTCACAAAAGGAACTAAGAATCCAAGCAAGAAACGAAGCATACCTCAAGGACTTAGGGGAACTTGGAGAAGACGTTAAAACAACCACAATCGAACTACCAACAAAAGCCCCTGAAAAAGGAGTAATACAGCACCACAAAGACCTACTAGACATCTTCCAAAAACCCAAAGTAAAAGAAACCTTCAAAAACATCCTAGGAAAACTCCTAAGCAAGGGTCTAAACGCAGTTACATCAGCCATATTCATCATAATATTCGCAACCACGTGTTTCACCGGTCACTTAGCAGGCATAAAAATCTACAAAACACTACCAAACAACATAAAAATAACCCTGAAAACAAAATACGGAAAATTCCACACATACATGATACTATCATTCATAGCAAAAGTCCTCATAGACGTAGACGACTGGCAAGACACATGGAACACCATCACACGAACAAAAAACAATAACCCAATCAAAAACATCGTGAAAACCGCAGCACAAACATTCCTAGGCTGCATGTTAAACGGCATACTAATAGGCATGTACCTAGAAGAAAAAATAGACGTAGTTTTGGCAGACAACATAATACCCTACATAGCACAAACCGTATTCGGCGATAATGCCTGGATCTTCACAAAAATCATATACCCCCTCATCGACACAGCAATACAAATCATCGGAAACGGCGGACCAACAATGTACCTAATCGGAACCATCCTAGGAAACACATGGACACAACTCCTACAAC
>QMUP01000204.1 GCA_003660635.1 Candidatus Wolframiiraptor sp. | reverse complement strand
GGTGTTTAAGCCAACGGATCTAGGAGTGAAGCTCATCCAGGTCTTGGAGTCCATAGATCCAAAGCTCGTAACCCCGGAGACTAGGAGGAGAATTGAAGAGCTCATGGCCATGATCGAGTCCGGCGAGATCACCTATGAGAAAGCCTTAGAGAAAGCTATTCAAGAATACAAGCCACTATACCTCGAATTAGAGAACAAGATTACATCAGAGGCGGTTAAACTCGCATCGGCTAAACATCATTAAAAGATTCTCCAAACTCTCTTCCTCGCAAGTAACATAATAATTGCGATAGAATGAATACTCTACTTAAATTAGTCTGTCCATGGTTTAGAACGAGGAAAATCTTATGCCTCATTAAGGTCGACGAATAACACGGAGATGTTTAAGCGAAGGATGATCTTGATAATTGCCTCGGCGGCAACGCTGCTCTTAGTGTCCCTATCCACAATCTTTACGATGAATATCCTACATACATCAGGAGAGGAAAGATACATGACCCTGAGTGATCAGTAGAAGCAGCAGATTGTCGATGAGATTTGGTCGCGGCTAGCAGCACAAGGCTACACGGAAGAAGTGATCGGCTTTGGATACACGGATGAGGGCTTCGAAGTACTCTTTAAGAGTGAAGCCAATCCAAATGTCTTGGCAATTATATGCGAGGTTGTCGGAGACCTTCCGCTCAAAATCTATGAAAACGCAACATGCAAGAAGGTGTCCCCCTCGAAGATCCCGTCTAGCTGGGAGGATGCCGTTCAACTCGTATTGGAGAAAGCGGATAACGTTGAGATAAAGAAATACGCGACAGGATTGAGAATGTGGTTCAAGCGCGGAGAACCGGAATTCAACATCATCGTAAATCTTCTAAGAAACGCCCAAGTCATCCGCATGGAATCCAAGACGAGGATTATCAACGGCACGACCGTATCGGTCACGATACCTTATCCATATGACTGGATCCTAACCTTCAGAACAGGCAACGCGACCTCCCTAAAATTCGACCTCATAGCAGGTGATGGAGTAATATGGTTCGAGACACATGACACAATATACAAGGCAATAACAAAGATGGAAGACGCGCAGAGATGGAGCCAGCTAATGATGCCGTTTTCTATCTCTTCGATTGCTCCGCATTCTCCGAAGTGAATGTATGGCACGTCTCCTTCATTGTAGTGGACGTATGCGCCGGTATCTTGAGCTTTCTTAACACTTCCTCCAAATCACCCGCCTCCTTTTCTCCTGAATTCTCCAATTGAATTGATAATTCAAAATTTAGGGGGATTAAACCTGTAGCGAATATTTGCGGGGGGTGGGATTTGAACCCACGAACCCCTACGGGACAGGGGTTCTCATCCATTTTCATGAATCCTGAGCCCTGCGCCTTTGACCAGGCTTGGCTACCCCCGCTTTTCTCCCATTTTTATCCGCTTTTTCGACCTGCTAATAAGATTTAAGGTAGGTTTCCTCTTTTTCCTCGATGGCGGGCGGAGTTAAGAGGAATATCGTTTACCTGATTCTCCTGATTATAGGATATGTTGGATGCTCGATAATAATTGGAGAGCTATCTTGGATAATTCCAAAAGACTATAAGGTCTACATAGATTATGGCTTAATCCTAGGCTTCGGCTACCTGATAATCTCCTCGATAGCTGGGATAATCTACTGGATAATTAGGGTCGAGTATGGCCACCCAGCGGCCGCGGCTCTTAGGAGCACCGTTAGAGTGCTGGGGCTTGGAGCCTTGGTGGCGATGGTGGTCGGAGCATTATCCTCTCCTGGAGCTGGATTGGCCTTAGGGGGATTCATGGGGATGGTAGTCGGTTTCGCATCTCAGAAGATCATGAGCCAGATCCTATCCGGGATGATGATCCTCCTAATAAGGCCATTCATGATAGACGATCTCGTCGAGGTCGCCGGGGTTAAGGGCATGGTCGAGGACGTGAGCCTACTATTCACGACTCTGAGAACGGATGACGACAAGCTAATCCTATTGCCGAATAACAACGTCCTCGGATCGAAGATCATCAAGTATCCGAAAAGGATTGAAGGTGGTTAAAGGAGTTCATCTATTGCCCCTTCGACCCTAACGGTAGATCCCCTTTCATCCCTTTGATCGCGGATTTCCTGAAAATTATATTAAGGATGTTGTATTCCTTCACAGCTCCTTTTTCATGGTTGTGGATAAAAATTGGCTCTGGAATACCGCCTCTAGAAGACGGATTCGCCGTGAAAGGCTTTCGAGAGCTCTTAAAGCGATTCGCGATAATACTAAAATTTAAAAAAGTCATAGGCTAATCGTTAGAAGCAGGTGGCGGTGATTAAGAGTGGTTGCTCCAACATCTAATCCATCGATTAATGCCGTGCCGAAACATTTTGAGACCCTCGCTCTCTGGGGGATAATCTGCGTTGCAATCGCCGCGTTGGCATACGCGGCCATGCTAGCCAGGGAGATCCTTAAGGAGCCTAAGAGCTCCAGCTCTGGGCGGATGCTTGAAGCGTGGACCGCGATTAAGGATGGCGCGAACGCTTATCTAAGGAGGCAGTTTAAGTCCATCAGCTACGTGATTGGAGCGCTTGCAGTCGCTCTCTACGCGTCCGCGCACATCGCCGGAGCCCCCTTATCCATATCTCTGGGGAGAGCCGCTGCTTTTCTCATGGGAGCATTCTTTTCCGCAGCAGTCGGGTTCTTCGGGATGAATATAGCGATCCAAGGCAACATCAGGACGGCGATAAACGCTGGCAAAGACTTTAGGAAGGCCCTCAGAATATCGTATAGGGCTGGAACGGTTACGGGGAT
>QMUP01000203.1 GCA_003660635.1 Candidatus Wolframiiraptor sp. | reverse complement strand
TGAGGTTCCGGAGTTAAGGAGGTGGCTTGGAAAGTATATAAGGACTGGAAAGGCGAATATTAGTGAGCTTGAGAAAATTTTAGATAAATGTAGCTCCAAGAACTAGGAAGGAAAATAACTTAAAAGGTAGCTTTTCTGTATGGTGTTTTCATTAACCTCTTGTACTTCCTTATTTCAAATCTTTACCTAGAGAATTGTGAATTCAGCTAATGCTTAGATACAGTATTTCTATTTTTGTGTCTTTATACTATGTGCCTTCAACTGAGGTAAGGGCTTTTGGTTAAACATGTTTATTAATCTTTGACGAGTCTTCTCTTTTATATGTTGGAAAATTTTGTTAAATATTGTAGAAATAGGTGGGTTTAGTGGTGTAGAGAGGTGGCTGGAGTTTTAACCAAGAAAGCAGATTTAAATGACGTGCAAGGAAAATGAAAATGGACGCTTTCACGGCTGAAAATGTTTAGGGTTAAAATGTACTTAGATAATAGCTTAGAGGTTTTGGAATTCTAGGTGGATCGTGAAGGAAACTGAAATTAAGTGTTTCACTTAATTCGTTTTCGGGTCTGTGTTTTGCTGGTTTCAATTTTATTGGAAGACTTGTTTTTGACAAAGTATTTGTGTAGTAGGGGTGGTATGTATGATCCGAGCATTGTGAAATTGTATTTAGCGGAGTTTAAACTACCGGTTTTCCTAAATACTTTGTAAGCTTTTTTAAAATCGCTTTTTGAGAGTTGGCATATGTTTCCTGTTGATTTTTCGTAGAAGAGACGGTAATCTTTGCTCCATGCTTTAAACCTTTTATTTCCGCCTGTAGTTCGGAAATATTTTGGGGTTTTTAGGTTTTCGCACATTTTTCTCCAACATGCTTCAAAATTTTCCTCGATACTAGAAGGATCAACTTCCCAAGGGAGTTCTCTCAAAAGTTTGCCCTCCCTTGACTACTAGTAGAACATTATTATGAAGCTTTTATCTCTTAAAGTTTCTGCTTGGGTTTTTGGGTTTATTTGAGATGAATGGTTTGTTTGGTTTTGTTCTTTGATGGGTAACGTTTTTCAAAATTTTGGGGGTAAAAGGGTAATTGTTGTAATTGGGGGATGGAGGTGTTTTGTTTTGTTGGGTGTGGTTTTTGTATTTTGTTAGTGGTGGAGTGTTTATGTGAGGGTAATGGGGGTGGAGTGGCTGTTTGTTTGGGTTGCGGAGTGGGTTTTTGTTTTTGTATGTTTGTGTTTTAAGTATTATATGTTGGGGTTTAGTATGTTTTATTGGTGGTGTTATGAAGAGGAAGGTTTTGTTTGTTTTGGTTTTGGTGGTTTTGGTTGGTTGTGTTGTTTCTGTGGTTGCTTGGAAGTCTAATTGGTTTAAGCTTTTTGAAACTAAGGGGACGGTTAGTGGGACAGAGACTTCAATACAAGCTGTGACAATAGATTTTGGAACACTGTTGCCGGCTACAGACTTTGAGAAAACATCTGTAGCTCAAATTTATGTTGATGAGGCTGGAGGAGTGAAAATAACGAACATAATATTGGTGATAAAATACAATGTGTATGGTGAGAGTTCTGATTACGCTGAGCAGCACTTGGAGAGTTGTTTTTATGATCTCTGTGTGAATATTAGCGTGTCAGGAGAAACCATCCATCTAATTATAGTTACTCAAGGAAATTTTTACGATGGTTCAACTGCTGACTATGAAAAACCGTATTGGAGCTGGGAGGAATGTATATACCCGGATAGTCGGACCAAGTACCCTGTTTACACTTGGTATGGGTGGAATGATAATATCACGATACCTCAAGGTTCCCATGAGATTTCGATTACGGTCTATGGCAAAGCTGGTACACCTTCAGCTACTCAAAGTTTTGTCATAGAGTTTTATCTGGAATTAAATCCAGTTGCCTAGTTTGAAGTTTATTTATTTTGAAGTTCTTGGATGCTATTGTTTGGAATTGATGGAGGCTTATTTTGATGATGGAACGATTTATTTTTCTCAGGTGAGGGGTTCATCGCTGTATGTTGATGGTATTCATTTATGGCTGCATGGTCTTAATGGTAAGGCGGAGATTGCTACGGAGACTATTATTGATGAGGGTGTGCCGGAGGAAATATTAGATAGGTTAGAGGAGTTGTGTAAAAGTTGTGGGGATGAAGTTTGGGGTTATGAAGATTTTGGTAGTTTAGAAGATATTAATATCTATTTGGATAATGGTTATGTTTTCTTCGAAGCGAAGGCGGAAAATTATAGGTGTTTGCCTTCGGTAGCAAAGATATCTAATGTTGTGGAGAAGATATTGATGGAATCTGGGTATGCTAATTGGGAAAGTCGCAGAGGGTTAAAAGATAGTTAAATAGCATTAAGAAAGATTGGGATGATATATCAACTAGTTGTAAATTCAACGAGATGTATGGTGAATGAAAGTTTGGAGAAACGGTTTAAGTTAAAGCCAATCAATCATCAGGATGTTGCAATTAAATTTTATATGATTCCTTTTTCTTCTGCTTTCTTTATAAGGAGTTTAAAATCCTTTTTTGGAATGTTTGGATTCTTTTCACCCCATTATAATGAAAGTTTTCCTTCTCTTAACTTCTTTTCTGAAACAATGTAGTATCCTATTCTAATTTCTGGTTCTCTCCCTAGAATTTCTTGTAAAACAATCATCTTAACCGGATAGTTGCTCTGCCTCAATGTTACAAACTTTCCTACGGGTCTTTTAACTATTTCGCCGGATGGGAGTCTTTCCTCCACATTTTTTTTCTTTTCGAGTTCTTTTATTTTCTCCTCAAAAGCTCTACTTACATCCTCCAAAGT
>QMUP01000202.1 GCA_003660635.1 Candidatus Wolframiiraptor sp. | reverse complement strand
TTTTGCAGCTTCAAATGCTACTTTTGCCTTGAATTGAGCCGTGTATTTCCTTTTCCTTCCCATCCTTCTATGCCCCCTTCATTTATTGAATTTTATAACCTGTCCAATTTCCGGGGAGCATTTCAATCTCCTGGATAAGAGAGGTCTATTGAATGATACTCTTATAATTATCACATCAGATCATGGAGAAGAATTCTTTGAACATGATGGATATGATCATAAGTCTAAGCCGTACGATGAGATAATAAGAGTTCCTCTTATTATATACAAGAAAGATGAGAATTTTTCACAAACTGAAAAAAGTGAAGAGGCAGAAAAATTGGTGTCTCTTATAGATCTTGCACCTTCGATTTCTCAGTATCTTTATTGGATATTATCCTTGAGTCTTCATGGGGAAACCAATCATCTTAGGAGGAAACATTAAAAGGGAGTATATAATATCTGAGGGTTATCAGAAGAAAGATGACAAACATTTAAGACATGACCCGACGAAGCAGGGCATAAGAAATTGGTGTATAAGAACGAAAACTTGGAAATATATGGAGTTAAATGGAAAGAGAATGTTCTTTGATTTAGAGAAGGACCCTAAGGAAAACGAACCTCTTTCACCTGATGAATACGCAGATTGTATAGGAGAATACCTTAAAGAGTGGCAACGTGAGATAATAAAAGGTAAACTACGAATGATGTGAAAAGCTCTTATCAAAATTCTTTTGATCTGAGCAAAAGGAGGTGACACCTTGTCAAAACAGGTATCCATTCCCGATGATCTTTATGAAAAAATTAAAGCCAAACTGGATGAGTATGGATTCAAAACGGTGGATGAGTATGTGGTGTTCGTCTTAAAAGGCCTCCTTGAGGAGGAAGAGGAAAAACCTGTTTTCAGTGAGGAAGAGGAGGAGATGATAAAGAAGAGATTGAGAGACCTTGGATATCTTGACTGAAAATGGGAGGTATCCAACATGCCAAAGTCGAAGCACATATACTGGCACGAGGGGAGAGTCACTAAAGAAGATAGAGAAAAACTTCTCAAACAGAAAGGTGTTGTTGTTTGGCTTACAGGGCTTCCCGCTTCTGGAAAATCCACCATAGCCAGAGAGCTCGAATGGAGACTTTACAATATGGGGAAACTTGCATATGTCCTTGATGGTGACAATATACGCCACGGTTTGAACAGCGATCTTGGTTTCTCACCAGAGGATAGAAAGGAAAATATAAGAAGAATTGGAGAAGTTGCATAACTTTTCGCAGACGCTGGGATAATAACCATAACATCCTTCATATCACCCTACAGAGAAGATAGGGAAAGAGCAAGAAGCCTTCTGAAGGAAGGAGAGTTCATAGAGGTATATTTGAAATGTCCATTGGAAGTTCTCATGGAAAGAGATCCAAAGGGGCTTTACAAAAAAGCTTTAGCTGGGGAAATAAAAGAGTTCACGGGGATAAGCGCGCCATATGAAGAACCCTTGAATCCAGAGATAGTTTTGGAAACGGATAAAGAAACGGTGGAAGAGTCAACCGAGAAGATAATATCCTATCTCAAAGAGCATGGGATAGTCTGATGAAAAAGATAATCGTTCTTTCGATCAGTGCGTTTTTTCTTGTCCTTCCTATCATCTTCAATCCACCCTCTGGGCTCTCACCAGAGGGTTTTAAAACTGTTTGTATATTCTTTACTTGCGCTTTATGGTGGATTACGAACGTTGTTCCTTTGATGATAACAAGTGTCTTCGCTATGGCCATGCTTTCGATCTACAAAGTTTCTTCACCGTCAGAAATATTTTCAAAATTTGGAAGCAGTGCGATATTCTTTGTCCTTGGATCCTTAATACTGGCATCTGCTTTCATGAGGTCAGGTCTGAGTACAAGATTTGCCCTGAAAATGTTGGAAAAACTTGGAAAGAGTGCAGTGGGTCTTGTCATGGGGGTTTACTTCATATCATCCATTCTCTCCATCTTCATATCATCCCATGCTGTTGCAGCACTTATGTTTCCTATCGTTATGGAGATGACATTTTTACTCAACGACGAGAGGATATCTAAAACACTTTTTCTTTCCATGATATGGGGAGCTGTGCTTTCAAGTTCTCTAACCTTCCTTGGAGGAGCCAGAGCAGTTCTTGCTGTTGAATTGATGAGAGAGGCAACGGGAAAATATCTTAGTTTTCTCGAGTGGGTTGAAAGAGCTTTCCCGGTGGTTGTAACTGAACTGGTACTAGGGGCATTGATCCTTTGGTATATATCATCAAAGATAAATGTCCCAATAGATGCTGTTAGAAGAGATGTGAAAGAAAAGTTGAGTAGCATGGGAAAAGTGACACTCAGGGAGAAACTGGTTTCGCTTGTATTTGCCCTGGCAGTTATCGGATGGATGATCTTTGGGAAATCTTTTGGGCTTGCGAGTGTTTCTCTCATCGTCGTCTTGTTTTTGTTCCTCCTGAATCTTGTGAGATGGCAGGAAGTTGAAGAGGATGTCAACTGGGGAATAATCTTGATGTATGGAGGAGCTATTGCTCTTGGAAGAGTCATGAGCGAGACAGGAGTTTCTAACTGGATAATTGGTTTTTTTGAAAAGTTCATTAAGAGTCCCGGTATGTTTTTAGTGCTTCTTGTGATCATCGTTGTGATCTTAACAGAATTCATGAGTAACTCGGCAGTCGTTGCTTTCATTCTTCCCATGGCTCTCTCTGCCCAGACCAAATATGGAATTCCCGCTGAAGTCATAACCCTTTCTGTGACAATTCCATCAGGCCTTGCCCTCATGATGCCTATGAGCACACCTGCTGTCGCTATGGCCATATCAT
>QMUP01000201.1 GCA_003660635.1 Candidatus Wolframiiraptor sp. | reverse complement strand
TTTCATGCAGAGGTACGGGGCGCGGCTGCAGTGATCTTGAAAAATGGAAAAGCCTCGGGAGAGGCATCGAGAAAGGAGGCGGCACAATTCGCGGCCACATATAGCAGGGCCTGGAGAGAGGGGCTCTCACAGATGACGGTTTACTATATCGAACCCCATCAGATATCATTCACCCCTCCCCCAGGCCATTATCTACCTAAAGGCGGTTTCATAATCAAAGGTGAGAGAAAATACCTAACCGTAAAGCTCGAACTGGCAATAGGCATTTCAGAAAATCTAGAGCTAATCTACGGCCCCCCGGAAGCCGTCTCCAAGAAGACGAAAAACTTTGTTAAATTGATTCCTGGTACTAAGAAAGCTGGAGATCTAGTGAATGAAATAGTGACAATACTTTGTCGCGAGCTGAACGTTGATGCGAGAACTATGAAGATGCTGAAATCGGAAATAGCTGAACTGATACCCTATGGGAGGGGCGAAATCGCCAAGAAATGACTTAAAACTCCCATTCTATGATGAACTCTGAGTGACATCGATATCCAATATGCGACCTAATTATGAGTACCTCTGTAATGTTGTGAAAAAGGTGGTTTAAGATTTAAAAAGAGAGCCGGCAGAGATAATGCCGGAGTAGTGAGGTAAGTTGCGAATCACCGATGAATTGCTGGTCCGCGACGTCATGTCGAGCCCGGTTATCGAGAGCAAAGAAAATGAGACAGCTGAGGAATTGGCCCAGAAGATGATACGATACAAGGTTGGGGCAATAATAGTCACCGACAAAAACGGTTCTCCGCTCGGAATAGTGACTAAAACAGATTTAGTTGAGAAAGTGATAGCGAAGAATTTGCGTCCAAACGACGTCAAGGCGAAAGATATCATGACTACACCGCTTGAAACAATAGGCCCAGAAGCGAAGATCGAAGATGCCCTCAGAAAGATGAGTAAGCTGAAGATAAGCAGGCTCGCCGTAGTCTACAAGAATAAGTTAATGGGCTTGATAAGCGTTAAAGATATCCTACAAGTCACCCCTGAGATACTCGAAATAGTCAAGGAGCACATGGAGATCATGGGCATAGCGCTGCCGAGGAGTACAGAGGGATACGTCGAGGGCTATTGCGATAGCTGCGGGGAATGGTCCGACATGCTTCTAAATGTTGAGGGACAATATCTCTGCGAAGACTGTAGACTGGATTTGATCAGAAGGGGAAGGCGTGCAGAAAGATAGGCTGGGCTTTTTGAGAGTTGAAAAAGCTAAAATCCTGTAATTTGATGAAGTTAGGGTGATAGTGTAAAACATCATGGCGGGCGGGGATCTGAACCGGAATAAGAGGTTCGCGGTCGATGCTATGCTGAAGAATATCGTTTCTTGGCTAAGAATACTCGGATACGATACGGTTTATTGGGATGGAGAAGATAACGAATTGTTGAAGTTGGCTAAAAGGGAGAACAGGATTATCCTGACGATGGATCGAGATCTAGCTTTATCCGCCCTAAGGAATGGATTGGAGGTGCTCTTGATTATGAACAATGATGTCTCGGATATTCTAGCTAGCTTAGCGTCTAGATATGGGATAAGGCTCGACTTTAACCCCGCTCAAACGCGGTGTCCGGTATGTAATCACATTCTCGTCTTCTCAAAAGCTGAGGAACGTGAGGAGTGGATATGCCCAAACTGCGGCAAAAAATATTGGAAGGGCTCTCATTGGAAGAATATAAGCAAGGTATTTGATGAAGCCCGGAAGAAAGCCGGATTAACGTGAGCTCCCAGGTAGGTGTCCTACTTTTTAAGGAAGTATGGGAAACTAATTGGAGAGGCGATATGGATCGGCTGACCCTAGAGGAAGGCGCGTACCTCGTTAGGCTCGCGCGGAGGGCGATAGAGATTTATCTCGATGGAAAAGTGCCGAAAACTCCAGAAAATGTTCCTGAACGCTTGAAGAGGAAGAGCGGGGTTTTCGTGACCCTAACCACTTATCCCGAGAGGGAGCTACGGGGCTGTATAGGTTATCCTTTGCCGCTCTACGAGCTGGCTGAGGCGACGATCATGGCCGCCGTGGCCTCCGCCTCTCAGGACCCGAGGTTTCCACCGCTCAGCCCGGAGGAATTAGAGAAAGTCCTCGTGGAAGTCAGCGTCCTCACCCCACCTGAGGAGATAAAGTATTCAGATCCAAAGGAGCTTCCGAAACTGATAACCGTTGGAGTGGACGGCTTAATCATCGAAGCCGGAGGGGTCAGCGGTTTACTGTTGCCGCAGGTCCCCGTAGAATACAAATGGAGCCCGGAAGAATATCTGATGCATCTCTGTATTAAGGCGGGGCTTCCTTCAACCTATTGGCTAACCGGTAGGGCTAAGATTTACAGGTTCACCGCCCAGATCTTTGAAGAGGAATCTCCAAATGGTAAGATCGTAGAGAAGAAACTCTCGGCCTGTCAAAGCTGAGGAAGCGAATTCTGGCCGAAAAATCTCGGCATCATGGTGGTCGAGATTGCGGGCTCGAAAAGTCCATGTAGGCGTCTGCGGTATAGGATTTGGCCATGCCTCTAGGGTTGTCACGGTAATTTCCGCGCTTAAAGATAGGGGTTGGGAGGTCTCGGTGTCATCCTATGGAGATGGGTTCAAGTATTTGGAGAGATCCGGTATCGAAGTAAAACCTCTTCCAAAGGTATCCTATGGCATCTTGCCGGAGGCGAAGGTAAGTATCAAGATGACGATTTTCAGGAACCTCCTACTTCCAATAAGATTACTCGAGCAAATTGCCTGCGAAGCGAATTATCTGGAGGGTTCAAGCTTAGTAATCTCCGATACACGGGCCTCCACA
>QMUP01000200.1 GCA_003660635.1 Candidatus Wolframiiraptor sp. | reverse complement strand
TTAGGCCGAAACCAGCAAAAACTAAAGGTTAGTGCGCGGCGGGAGGGATTCGAACCCTCGAGGCCCACACGGGCCACAGGCTTTCCAGAGCACTCCAGGCCTGCCCCTTACCAGGCTAGGGTACCGCCGCTTGGCACATCGGCTTCATGATAGCTTCGCATTTCTTCAATTAAAAATTATCCGAACGCGATAACCATGCACCCATCATAAACGTATTTAGGCGCCGGGAATAGGTCTACAAGGAGTGAATCGAGTGAAGGTGATCGGGAAGAGGGCTAGGAGGGCTTTCTCGCCGACGAAGATCCCGGGGGCTAGGTGGGTGATAAACCAGTACGTTGGCTGCCAGCACGCCTGCAGATACTGTTATGCCAAGTTCATGCGTAGGTGGTATGATTATGGGAGATGGGGTTCTTGGGTGGTTGTGAGGGAGAATATGCCGGAGCTCGTGAGGGGTAGATACGTCGACGGAAAGGTGTATATGTCGAGTGCCTCAGATCCATATCAGCCGATCGAGAAGAGACTCGAGCTCACCAAGAGGATCCTCGAAAGCATGAGTAAGAGGATAAGGCTCTCGATCCTGACGAAATCCGACCTAGTTCTGAGAGATGTGAAGCTGTTCAAGAGATTCGAGAACATTGAGGTAGGATTAACCGTGAATAGCTTCGAGGAATCCGTTAAGAAGGATCTGGAGCCGCACTCGCCGAGCATCAGGAGGAGGATCGAGGCGTTGAGGAGACTACATGAAAACGGGATTAGGAATTACGCCTTCATCTCCCCAATAATCCCAAAGCTGACGGACATCGAGGAGATAATAAGCGATACCAAGGACTTCGTCGAATACTATTTCTTCGAGTTCTTAAACTTTAGAGCCGCTGGAGCGGAGTTTAGGAGGCTTCTGAGAGATAGGTATTGGGAGGCATATGAGGTTATGTCGAATAGAGATAAGCTCGAGAGATACGTAAGGGACGTGGTTAAAGCCATTAGAAGAAGCGGGGTTGAGATAGGTGGAATATGCCTGCACCAGCCCAAGCTCGTCGTATTGAAGTGAGCCGTGCCTATGTCCTAACCCTTCTTCTCCCGCCCTTCCAGATCGGGGGATAGGTTCCCCTCTCCATGATCACCCTCTCGGTCTTCGCCGCGATTCCGTGAGATGCCTTGATCATCTCCTCCGCATTCATCCTAGCCTCGGCCAGGGCCACGAGCTCGCCCTTCAAGGTCATTATCGCCGCGGCCTCCCCTCGCTTAACCGAGTCCTCGACCCTAGCTACCCCCGCCACCGCTAGGTTCGCGCCGTGGCAGATCGCGTCGACGGCCGTGTCGAGGACGTAGATTTTCGGCATGTGCTTAACGGCTTCCTCAACGGGTCTTAGGATTCTCCTTAAGGGCTCCTCGGCTCCGGATTCGCGATAATCCCTTAGGGCTGAGTATATGTCTAGGAGGGTGTGGGATTCGTCCTCCGTGAACGGCCCGGCCCTAGTTCTTCGTAACTCCTGCATATGTGCCCCGCATCCGAGGTATAGTCCGATGTCGTGGCAAAGTTTCCGTATGTAGGTTCCACCGGAGCACGCTACTTTCATGAGCACGTTTCTGCCATCTCTTTCGAGGAGTTCTATCCTGTAGATTGTCCTGACCCTCAGCGTCCTCGCCACACTCGATCTAACCGGGGGAACCTGATAGATATCACCTGTGAAAAATTTTATCGCCTCCTCCAGTTGGTCATCCGATACATCTCCATGAAGTCTCATAATGCATACATATTCCTTTCCACCCTTCATCACCGCGCCAGCACATTTCGTCGCATCATTAACGAGTATTGGTAAAACCCCCGAAACCGCTGGATCTAAAGTCCCCCCATGGCCCGCGCGTTCCGCGTCCAGCAGCTCCTTTACCGTGAAGGCGATTTCGTGGCTAGTCGGCCCACGTGGTTTATCTATATTCAGGATACAGGTTTTGAGGAGCTTCTCTATCGGCCTCTTATACGGATCCTCACCATGTTCCGGGCTCGACTCAGCATCAATTCTAACCAGTAACCTTCGCTCGGTCTCCCATGGAGGCTTGGCGAACTCGGCTATCATCTAATCTGAAATATTGTGGCGGGGGTCTAAAAACCATTTCAAGAGACAATCGCCTTTGGTTCAACTTTCGTCTTCTGCTTCATATACTCTATCAGCCCCGCCTTCTCCAGAGCTTTCATCACCTCCTCATCGCTGGCATTTCTCTGGATTTCGATTTTATGCGGCGTGAAGGCGAGATGCGCCACATTGGCTTTTCTCCTCCTCACACCTGTTAGTTCTCTTGGACCCGTTACTAGGACGAAGTTCTTATCGAGGACATCGACTATAACGCATTTCCTTCCAGCCTCGCGCCCGGCAACCTTCACAGCTATTCTGCCAATTTCCTCGATCATGGCGTCAAAAATTAGCCTCAACTGAGTATTTTATCTTATCTTTTGAAGTTTTGCGATGCTCAGTATCTGATCAGGTTTTATGACTGAGATGCCGGTAAAGGCGCCTACGACCTCGATTAGGATTATCCAATCGGGGTTCTTTAAGTTGACCTTCCTGTTCACTTTTTTCGCCGCCATCTCGATTATCTCAGAGCTTGAAAGCGAGGTATGCCTCTTTTCTATCGTTATCCTAAATGTGGCATCTTCCGGGATTTTAGATGAAAGTTTCTCGACCACCTGAGAGATTTCTTCAAGGTTCGATTCGACGACCTCTTCTATTGGTATGAGCCTCATCAGGTTTCCGATCCTCCAAGGCTCTTCCTTAATTATCTCCCTGACCTTATTTATCACCTCAAACGGGTCTAGATTC
>QMUP01000199.1 GCA_003660635.1 Candidatus Wolframiiraptor sp. | reverse complement strand
TGTTCCACGAGCGCCCTAACAGCCTCCCTCGCCTCAACGGCATCCGCCGGGACAACCACCGAGACCCCTGGAAGAACCCTCATCGCCGCTATGTCCTCGATGCAGTGGTGGGATGTGCCGTCCTCGCCGACGCTGACGCCGCTGTGGCTTGCCGCCACCTTCACGTTTAACCCGGGATAGGCGATGGACTGCCTAAACTGGTTATATGCGCGTTGGGTTGCGAAGATCGCGAAGGTGCTGGCGAAGACTATTTTCCCGCATGAGGCCAGGCCGGCGGCGACGCCCATCATATTCGCCTCGGCGATCCCGAAGTTGAAGAATCTCTCTGGGAACTCCTTAGCGAATAGCTTCGTGTAGGTGGATGAGGATAAGTCTGCGTCTAGGACGACTATGTCCGGGTTTTCTCTGCCAAGCTCTACCAAGGTCCTGCCGTAAGCCTCCCGCGTTGACATGGGCTCTGGGCGAGCGGGTTTCACCATCCTCTTCTACACACCTCCTACGCTGAGAGCTTTTTCCTGGGCCTCGAGTTCCCGCAGGGCTCTCCCCAGCTCCTCCTCGGTTAGGGCCTTCCCATGATATTTGACCTGATGTTCCATAAAGGAGACCCCCTTCCCCTTCACCGTGTGGGCTATGATGACCGTGGGCCTGCCCTCAACCTCCTCAGCGGCGTCCAAGGCATCCAGTACCTGCTTCACGTCGTGGCCATCTATCTCGATAACATGCCATCCAAAAGCCCTCCACTTATCCGCGAGGGGCTCTAGGCTCATAATATAATTCACAGGCCCATCGAGCTGAATCTTGTTATAATCCACTATGGCGGTCAAGTTATCGAGTTTATAATGGGCGGCAGCCATCGCGGCCTCCCAAACCTGTCCCTCATCAAGTTCTCCGTCTCCAAGCAGAACGTATACCCGGTAATTTCTGCGGTCGAGTCTCGCGGCCAAGGCCATTCCTATTCCGATGGATAATCCCTGGCCGAGGCTGCCGGTTGAGGCCTCTATTCCTGGGGTCTTCTTCATATCTGGGTGGCCCTGAAGTATGGACCCGATCTTCCTCAGGGTCCAGAGCTCCTTTCTTGGGAAGAATCCCACCATGCTTAAGGCCGCGTAGACCGCTGGGCAGGAATGTCCCTTCGAGAGGATAAATCTGTCCCTGTCCTCCCATTTCGGTTTCTCGGGATCATATCTGAGGTGATGAAAGTAGAGGCAGGCTATTATCTCCGCGCATGAGAGCGAGCCTCCCGGATGCCCCGAACCAGCCCTCGTGGTCATGAGGAGTATATCCTTACGGATCTGCAGCGCGATTTTCCTCAACCTCTTCACGAGCTCCTCGCTGTGTGGTTCATCTTTATGATCGAAGATCGCCATAACGCACTTCACCCACACATCAAGCTCTCTCCTAAAATATTTCATCCAAAGAAACCTCTGCCACCCGGGGATCGGAAACCTTCTTAAGAGGAAGCTGACAAGATGTGCCGGTAACATTTAATGAGTGGGCAGGCCGCAGAAGCCTCATCGAAGACATTAAAGTGCTCGATATGCCACGAGAACCCTCCAATATATTTCAGGAAATATTCGGGTGAGAGGTTATGCGCCAGGTGCTTTAAGGAGAACATCGTCGAGAAGGTGAGGAGGACAATCTCGAAGTACGATCTCCTGAAGCCCGACGACAGGATAATGGTGGCCGTATCCGGTGGAAAGGATAGCCTAAGCCTTCTGAAGATACTCCACAGGATCGAACGGGACTTCCCGAAGTCGGAGCTCTACGCAGTCACCATAGATGAGGGGATTACGGGATACAGAGACGAATGCCTGAAGATATCCAGAGACTTCGCCTCCTCCTTGGGAATCCGGTTCCGCGCCGTGGGCTTCAAGGAACTCTTCGGATTCACCTTAGAGGAAGCCGTCGAATCGGGGGCGGCAAAGGAGATCGGGGTTAATCCCTGTACGGTCTGCGGTGTTCTGAGGAGAAAAGCTCTAGTGAAGGCTGCTAGGGAGATGGGGGCCACGGTGATCGCAACAGCCCATACCCTAGATGACGTGGTCCAAACCTATCTCCTAAATCTCTTGAAGGGCGAGGGAAACATCAAACCGGTGGGACTCAGGAGGGAAAGTGGATCCGCGATCCCCAGGATCGCCCCCTTCAGGCTCACCCCCCAACGCGAGGTCGCCCTCTACGCATACCTCGAAAAAATCCCATTCCAAGTGAGAACATGCCCCTATACCCATACCTCGATGCGCGATAAGGTGAGGGAATTCCTGAACTGGTATTCGGCGAAACATCCCGGATCACTATACGCTTTTCTGAATAACTTCGAGAGGATGCTCGACGTCCTTTCCAAGACGGTGCCTGAAAAACGATGCGAGATATGCGGAGAGCCGTCGAGTCGGAGGATCTGCAGGGCATGTGAAATCGAGCTGGCTATCAGGAGGGAACTCGGATTAGATTTGGAGGAATCCGAAGGTCTTAAACGTGAAGCCGATATTCGCGGCGAGGAGCAGTAGACAGATAGCTGTCAAGGAGATGTTCAGTAGCTTTATGGCTTTCTCGCTCTTTATCCTCGATTCGAGGAGGGCTGATAAGAGAAGGCTTCCATCGAGGAAGTAAATCGGCATCATATTGAATATGGCCACATTTATCGCGATAAGCTGGGTCCACGAAAACGTCCTGTAAATGGTATATTCAGCCGCCGGCGAATCAATCCCCCACTTCATGGGGAAATAATAGTCTACGCGTTTAACTCCGAGTTCTCCGAGGACCCACGCGAGAGGCATGTTGATGGGCTTCTTCAGAGAATAGGTGAAGTTCCCCCTACTC
>QMUP01000198.1 GCA_003660635.1 Candidatus Wolframiiraptor sp. | reverse complement strand
TCCTGCCACGTCTTTAGGAGCTCTGCGACCTCGGTTCCAACGTCGAAAACGGGCTCGAAGTCCTTTGAGACGAAGGTCTTGGTCAGGTCTGGGTCGTCGTACACGTTGCCGAGCTCTGCCTCGAAGTCCCACTGTATTCCATAGAATGCGTTGAACCAGTGCGGCATAACCGGATACTCAGCCGCGCCAGCTGCCTTTATCTGCCTCGACATATCCCAGAGTTCATCCCAGGTTGCCGGTCTCTCACCGGCCATTCCGGCCTTCTCTAGGATCACGTCGTTTACGACTGGGACAGATCTAGCGGACCAGAAGTACGGTAGTCCGGCTAGTTTTCCGTCGGCGGTGCTGTATGCCTCGACTATGCTCGGATACATCTCGGCCTTTATCTGTATGATCTGTGGGAGGCTCTCTACATCCCTGCACCAACCCATCGCGATGAACCTAGTTACCATGAAGAAGTTTCCATAGCACATGTCGATTTTGTCTCCTGCCTGGAACTTGGCCTCAATCAATGGGCCGTAGTTCTCGTTAGCCAGCAGGATCTCCTCAACCTTCTCCCCATAATATTCCTCAAACTTCTCAACATAGCTGTGAACTATGTCATCCCTATAGTGCCAGTGGACGAACTGTAGCGGGGGACCGGTAACGGTGGTCTCAGCAGGCGCGGTCACCGTGTGGGTGACTGTCTCGGTCTTAGTAACGGTTGTCGCTCCAGCAGTCTCAGTCACGGTTACGGTAGCTCCAGGACCTCCAACTGTCTTGGTCTCGGTAACAGTCTTAGTTTCGGTAACTGTTTGAGCTGGACCGGCGGCAGAAGCTCCCGCGAAATACCCACCAACTCCCGCGACCACACCTACGCCCACGACCGCGGCGGCGGCCGCAAGTCTGCTTATCGCCTTTCTCCTAGAGATCTTCTTTTTGAGAACCTCATCTTCGGGCATAGTTTCTCGGTCAATTTTTCTCTAAGTTGTTTATAAAGTTTAAGTTCCAAAACATTATTTTGGCAAAAATCCTCTGTTGATTTTGTTTCTTAGAGATAACCTTCCCTGACGGCTAACTCGGCATTTAATACGGCATTACCGGCTGCCCCCCTGATGGTGTTATGTCCTACGAGTACGAATTTTATCCCGTTGTCGAGCACCGTATCTGAACGTATCCTGCCAACTACAACCGACATGCCGTTACCTGCATATCTATCTAGACGCGGCTGGGGGCGATCCGCTTCCATCCTCACGATTATGGGGTTTTCTGGCGCGGTTGGCAGATTTAATTCTTGAGGCCTTCCTCGGAAGTTTTTCATAGCCTCGATTACTTGTTTTGGGTCTGCTTTGGATTTCAGTTCTACGAAGACCGCCTCAGTATGTCCCTCTAAGACATTGACCCTGTGGCAGCTCGCTGAGATCTTGAATTCCGCGGGGATTATCTTCGATCCGTCGAATTCGCCCATGATCTTTAAGGCTTCTCTTTCTACTTTCTCTTCTTCATTTTTAATATATGGTAGAATGTTGTCGAGTATCGCCATTGAGGTAACGCCGAACCAGCCTGCCCCCGACAAGGACTGCATCGTAGATACTATTACTCTTTTGATCCCGAAGTTCTCTTGGAGGGGTTTGAGCGCGAGAATCAGGACATTAGATGTGCAGTTTGGATTTGTGACTATGAAAGATCTCCACCCGCGGTTGGATTGTTTCTTCACGAGTTCGAGGTGATCTGGATTGACCTCAGGAATCAATATCGGGACATCTTCCTCCATCCTATATGCGCTGGCGTCACTTATGACCGGGATTCCAGCCTTAGCGAACTCTGCCTCGACTATCCTCGCGACGTCAGACGGTAAAGCCGAGAATACGAAGTCTACATTGTCTTCTTTCTTAACGTTCTCTAGATCTGCTTTAACTACCGTCATCTCCCCGAATTTTTCGGGGACCTCTCCCTCGATACACCAGTGGGCCGCGTCTTGATACTTCTTGCCGGCAGATGAGGGGGAGGCGGCTAAAACGCTTAGTTCGAACATTTCATGGTTTTCTAGGAGCTTTACGAATCTTTGGCCGACCATCCCCGTGGCTCCGAGCAGGGCCACCCTTAGTTTATCCATTCTCTCATCCTCTCGCGGAATTTTTGGAAATATAGCCACCTTATTTGAATTAAGCATTTAGGTTAAATGCCCTGTGAACCGCTCTTAACGCCGTTATCCCGTCCTCTTCCTTGACGGCAAATGAGATATTCAACTCAGATGAACCTTGCGCTATCATCTTTATGTTTACCCCCTCATTAGCGACGGCATTAAATATTTTCGCTGCAACGCCGGGTTTACCCCTCATCCCAGATCCTATTACCGCGATAACGCATATCCCCTCCTCGCATTCGAATCTCAATTCATCCGCCGGAAATTCCCTCTTCATAGCCTTTAGAACCTTTTCTAGGGCGTCGCTCGGAATCGCTATGGAGATATTGGCTTGAGAAGACGCTTGTGAGAGCATTATTACTTGGACTCCTAACCTATTTAATAGCTCAAGAAGTTTGACGCCTGTCGCGGGGGGTTCGAGTATTCCGACCCCACTTGCCAGAATTATCGCCACGTCCTTGACTATAGTGAGAGCCTTAACGGTATCCCCTCCAGCAGTTCTCGTAATCAGCGTTCCCTCGGCATCAGGGTTGAATAGATTTTTCACCCGAATAGGGATATTTTCCCTTGAGGCGGGCTCTAATGCTAGGGGGTGAACTACTTCGGCGCCGAAATACGCCAGTTCGATGACTTCATCATATGACATCAGGGGAATCGTTTTCGCGTCTGGAACCAGTTTTGGATTAGCGGTCATTA
>QMUP01000197.1 GCA_003660635.1 Candidatus Wolframiiraptor sp. | reverse complement strand
CTTATCCGACGTATGCTTTCCCAGAAGTTTCTCTGCCGGAAAAGAGCATTCATGTATCAAGATATCACACCCGCGGGCCAATTCTAAAAGCTTTGGATCCGGAGCCGTGTCTCCTGAATAAACAATTGAATGCCCCTCGAGTTCAAGTCTGTAAGCCACACCATTGAAATGCTCAACATTCGTGAAATATAATCGCATATTATGAAGTTGGGCAGAGCCCTCCCAAACTTCTCGGACATCTATCAGGTCGATACACCCAAGTCTAGACAAATACCCGAAGAGCCTGTGATCCCTGAGAAGCAAGTCGAGGAACCGCCTTAATCCCCTTGGACCATATATCTTCAGTTTCTCCCTTCTTTCACTATACGCCCTGATCTTAATTAATGGCAAGAGATCTATGACGTGATCGATATGTAAATGCGTTATGAGAATTGTGTTGATGTCATTTGGATTCACATTTATCCTCCTCAATTTCTCGATTGTTCCCGGGCCCACATCTAGTAGCAACTTTCCGATTTCCTTAGATTCTATTAGGATTCCGGAAGAGAACCTTTGAGCCGTTGGAATAATTGATCCAGCACCTAGTATAATCAGCTTCAGTGAATTACTCCCTCCGTGAGAGTATCTCTATCCAAGGATTATCAACTAAATATGAAGGAAGTCCTTCTTCAACTTTTACTCTGCTGATCGTCTTCGGAGTTGCCTTTATTTCCTCCCTTATTCTCGGCTCGGCTTTACTTAGTTCTCTCAGCTTATTTTCAACATCATTTATTCTCTTTATCAGCTTGTTCTGCTCTTTTTCCAGCCTATCGAGCCTCACCTCTATTTCTTCTAACGCCTTCAGAACCCTCGAAAAATCTCTCCTTAATTGAATTATCTCCTCCTCTCTCACGCTCCTACTTCTATCCAATTCGCGTTCTTCCTCTTTTTTCGATCGGATGCTTTCTCGGATTCTTGGAGGGATTATTTCCTCGGCTCCTAAGTTGTCGTAGATTATTAGCCCGAATCCGTGAAGGGCCATAACGTCTTCGTCTACGGCTCTCTGATATTTTCTGGGAATCGCTATGGCAACGCCGTCAAATTTTCCCTTGAGCTTTTCAGCTTGAAGTAATGCGTCCTGTATAGCCCCTCGGATCGCGAAAATGTCTTCATCTAGGATGTTTACTATGATCTCCCTTCGTCCATCAGATAGAATCAATCTATTAACGTATCCGGAATCCGGATCTTCTCCGCGTTCAATTTCGTAGAAGCCCTCTTCTTCATAGAGAGCGGATATTATGTCTTCGGGCTTCGGCCTCCTACGCAACATTCATCCATCCCTCCAGTTTTTCCCATTTCCACTCGTAATCGGCTGGAACGGCATATCCATAGACTATACATCCCCTCCATACGGAGAACTTTGGATCTCCCGTGATTACAACGTCAACGTTTTCCACTCCCTTCTCCGTGAGCATGCTTTTTAGTTTCTGATCTGAGGTGGTTGCCACTTGTTCGAGTCCTTTTGGGACGCTCCAGCCGAAGTTGCCGCCCGAGAGCAGGATCTTGGAGTAGAGGTATGGTTGGAGTTCTATCGAGCATTTTTCAACCGATGTAACGATGGATTCAGCCATATCCATCATCCCGTAAAAGTAGGTGTCTCCGATCTTGACATCACTGGGTTTAGGCATTCCTCTCGCGAAGTAGCTCTGGAATATCTCGTGTCCAGGGTTAAACACGTATTCGCCTATCAGGAATCTGGTCCAAGAAAGATCTTCTAAATCGATTTTTACTCTGGTTCCCGGGATTTTCAAGCTCACCCTAACTTCGTCGGGATTTTCCTTCGCGAACCGGATCGCGTCGTCCAAGTTCTTTGGGAGAAGCCCTATCTCCTCCTTAACTCTCCTTACTAGGCTCTCTTCCTTCGCGAGATCTCCATATCCAGCATCTTTCAGGATCTCTGCTGTAAGGATGTTCGCGGCATCTCCTCCTCTATTCAAAGCTATTACCGCATTTCTGATGGGATACATCGATATCGGACACACTTGGGTATTGCCATGTCCGGACTCAACGACGGTACAGGTAGGAATCTTGTGGGCTATCGCGACTGCAAGTGGCTGAGGTATTATCGTCGCGGCGTTAACCAAGACTTTTTCTTCGTTCATTTCCTTAAAGATTTCAAAGAGTTTTTCATACATGTATCTGGGAGCCACGACCGATATACTCGCAACAACGTAGAATCCCTGAAACGATTCGTCTTTAGGTGCGAATGATTCGAGGGCATATTTGGTGAGCTCCTTGATAACTCTCCAAGCTTTAACATCATCCTTCGGAATGATTCCATTACGCATGGGATAGACCATTCTCTCCGCTAAATCTTCTCTTGACTCTAAAAACCTCGGCACATCCTTTCCAACGATCACCTCCCTCCGGACGCCCATCAGCCTTGACATGAGGGAGCTGCTGTCTATGAAGTATCCTCTATTTTCCACGACTTCTGGTACTTCGCCTAGAGTTATGGGTCCGAACTTAAAGTCACTAGTCCCATAATCCAATCCAAACACATGCTCCCGCTTATATTCCTCGCTCATTTCATCCACCCCATAATCTTACCCAATAAACTCTTAGCAGATCTGGTCTCAAGCAGTTTTTCGTGAATTTTTGTCACAGCGTTTCTGTTTATCTCCCTCCAACCAACTCTATAAGATATCGTTAAAGCTCTTGCGTTTGGGAAGCTCTCTACTTTAAGCGAGACATCGACCGCCTCGATCCTGAAGACCCCCCTATTGTTTAACTCTATCCCAAGAGCCTCGGCCGCCCTTTTTGCCGATTCAGCTCTCAAGTGATAATATATATCG
>QMUP01000196.1 GCA_003660635.1 Candidatus Wolframiiraptor sp. | reverse complement strand
GGATGCCATCCTCAGGTTGATCGGCAACGTGTTAATAAATGGATCCGGATTAACGAACGTCACGATCGAAGACTTCTTGAATTTCATGGAGAGGGGGGATCCTGAGGCGAAGGCAAAGCTGCGTGAAATGCTCTTGGAATTCGATGGAAGGAAATTAAGGAGCGGTATTGATTGAAAGAGGTTAAGGTTCAGACTGATATGAGCCGCCTCGATGAATTGAAAGGGTTTTCCGGGGAAGCTTAATCATAGTCTCTGATAGAGTTGAGTTGACGTCGATGCTCTGAAACCCTTTTCATTTTTAATAAAGGCTATATTTTTCGAAATAATTGTTTCGGCGTGGAGATGGCCGAGAAGGTGGAATCTGAGAAACACCGTAAGTGGTCTTGGGAAATCTTCACGGCATTCATGTTCATAGGTCTTGGATTGGGGATGATCTTCGGAGAGAGTGGAGCCGGGGTAATTCTGGGAATGGGCGTCGGATTTCTTTTGAGCGCCTTCGTAAAGATAGGGCGAAAGGTGACGATTAGGCTTCCCAGAAGCTTTGGAGGAATAGCGCTGATAATAATCGGTATAGGGTTCATCTTTCTCGGCCTCGGGATACTGGGATATCTTCCCTCTCAAATCCTCCAAGTAGCTGGAGGGATATCGCTCCTCGGTCTTGGAGTTCTAATAATCTTGGCAGGGGGAATAGTCCTGAAGAAGACTTAGCATGTATCGAATTCTTCAAAGCATTATCCTATTATTTTCACGCCGCTTCCCCTGGGATATTTCTCGGCGAACTCTTTAGTAGTTAATACTGTACTCCCGGATTTTAGGAGTTTTTCGTAGGCTTTCTTCGAGAAGCTAAAGGCCGAGATCGTTATCGGGTGATCTATGTCCCCTGTTCCGAGCACTTTTCCTGGGACATAGACCGCGTCACCGCTTTCGGTGAGCCTATTCAATTTATACAGGTTTACAGTCCGCCTATTTCTCCTCGGCCTGTCGGCTTCCTCGAGTATTCTCTTCCAGAACCGCGTCTTCTTCGCCTCCTTTGGGATCGATTTCAGCAACATCAGCTTGAACCCCGGTTTAACGACCTTCCTTCTGCTTACCATCGCCGAGTGGAGAGGAAAAATCTACGTCATAAAGATTCACTCTTCTCCACCCTGCTTTCCAGCCAATTCTCGGGATAATAGCTCCTCGAGCTCCACAGCTTTTTTCTCTAATGCCTTCGCCGCCTCTAGGAGGATCCTCTTCGGCGGGAGGAATCCAATAGATTCCACATAGAGTATTCTTTTGTCCTTGGCCCCCTCCTTAGGCTCATATAGGGAAGAAATCGCGGCCTGCCATTTAGAGTGTTTTTTACCCCTCCCAACCCTCACGTAGAGCTCCATTTCTATCCTCTGGCCCGGGGCCAATTTGACTATCGGGATCTTCGGGCTGACGGGCTTCACCTTAGTATTCTGATCCTCTGGGGTCATGTCGCCGGAGTAGACGGTTATCGGCTCATCCTTCGCCTCCGCCCTGAGAATATACCTTACCGTACACTTCTCGCATCCGAGTTTACTTCCACACGTGCATTCTTCGGGTGCGACGTAATGATCTATGTCCGAGATGAATGGTATTAGGCTTATCCTGTGCGCGAGGATGTCGTTGGGCATGCTCGACGTATTCTCTATTATGAGTATCTCCTCGACGGCCATCGTCGGGACCTCGTTTATCGTGAAGCGCCTTATCGCGTTCATCACGGCCAGCGGTAGACCCTCTAGCTCAACCTCAACCGATTTCTCATCTTCCCGGAGCAGCCTGACGGAAACCATTTTGGAACCGCTTTGAAGCCTAACAGAGCATCCTAAAAGCATTTTGGTCTCCGCCGAAAACCCGAATTTATCCCTTAATCCAGTTTATGAAGTCGGAGGTCGACTGGAAGGTACGCGTATAAGTCTCATTCGCCACCATGTAGACGTAGGCGCCCGGCATCTCATCCCGCCAATGATCTATCCAGCTGGTAATAGTATCCTCTATGTTGGAGAATTTTCCCGGAACCGTCGGGGACCTATCCTCTGATTTGAGGTAGTTTATCTCCGCGAACCCCTGCTCTATCAGCCAAGACTTAACCTTCGGGTTTATGCTTATCGGAATCAAGGTCACCAACATCAGCTCACCAGTCGGCATTCTCCGAATTACCATCTGAAGCGCCGCCAAGGCATCGCTGATATAGCTTCCCGCGGGGTCTATTATCAGGAATTTATCGTCACTTTTGTAGAGTACGGCGACGTGGCGGATTTCGATGCTATTCAAGACTATTAGATATATCTCTTCACCCTCTCTCAGAACGGCTCTTAGCATGGCATATGCGAGTACGGCTAAGTCCTCGCAGTCTCCCTCGCCTAGGCTCAGCGTCTCGTTTACCGGTTCGAGGTATTCTTCAGCGTAATCAAGGATCCCGCTCTGATAGTATGGATGATATTGATCTCTTACATACTGGGTGTTCAGGGTTATCCACTCGAAGATCTTCAGCGCCTTCACCCGCGGAGGTGAATCGGGGCTAAGCCCCAGTTCCTCGTGAACTATTTCATCGATCTCATCGATCCTTGACTGATTTAAGACGAGTTTGAAGACCTCCCCTGAGATCAAAACCCTGAGCGATATCGCCTCGAGCTTCGACCTCAGATCCGCGATCTGACCGCCGAGGTCACCATAGCTCGCCTCCAGCTCCGCGTACTTCTCCTGAAGGGTCTGATAATCTTTAACCAGCTCGCTGTAAGACTCGTTTAGCCGTAGATATCTGGATTGCAGCTCTCGGTTTTCCGCGACTATTTCCTCATATTTGGCCTTGAGGGAGTCATATTCTTCCTGG
>QMUP01000195.1 GCA_003660635.1 Candidatus Wolframiiraptor sp. | reverse complement strand
CCAATTGCGACTATTCTCTTCCTTTCCTTCTCTATTAGGGAGAGCACTTCCTCGTATCCTTCAAGATCATAGGGGGCTATTCCAAGCGAGGGATAAATGAACTTATAGTCGGATATCTCAAGCGCCTTTAAGCAATCTTCATAACCCAACCCCGATGTCACGATGAATTTTAATCCAGATTTAAGCGAGCTCTCGATGACCTCGGACAAGTTACTTATGAGTTCAGGAGCCGTCAAATGACAATGAATATCTGTTAACAATTTCCACATCGACCCTCTGGCCCTCCTTATTTTAGTCTTTCATCCGCGAATTCTTTTAAGATGCAAATGCCATTAAATAACTATGCCATTCAGGTTTGATGATGTGGAGATATCTTGGCTAGGCCACGCCGCCTTCCTGATAACCCACGAAGACACGCGATATTATCTCGATCCCTTCAAGATTAAGCCGAAAGGGGCGGCGGATGCAGTATTGATCACGCATGAACATTTTGATCATTTAAGCATCGAAGACCTGAGGAAGATCGTTAAACCAGAAACCGAAATAGTCGCCCCGGAATCTTGCAAAGAGAATCTAAGGGCATTTGGAATGGGCATCGTACGATTAGTGAAGCCCGGTGAATCCTTAGAGGTGAAGAACGCGAAGATCGAGACAATCCCCGCCTATAATATCAACAAATTCAGAGCCCCAGGAGTAGTCTACCATCCAATAGAACAAGGAGGAGTAGGATATATAATAGAAGTAGGTGGAATAAGGATATACCACGCAGGAGACACAGATTTCATTCCTGAAATGAGGAATCTGGAAGTCGATGTCGCCTTGGTCCCTGTCAGTGGGACCTTTGTTATGACTGCCGAAGAAGCGGCGGATGCTGTGAACACTTTTAAGCCAAAGGTAGCTATACCCATGCATTTCGGTTCTATTGTAGGTAGCAGATCAGACGCCGAAACTTTCAAAAAATTAGCTGAGGTTGACGTGGTTATATTGGAAAAAGAATGAGACTCTCTCCAAATATCTCTTTTTTCATGAAACAGGCCTGTAAACTATCCCCAATTTATCCGCATAGGCATATGCCTCTAACATCTCCTCCCTACTCGGTCTCCTCGAGATATCTGGATACTTCTCGGGATTTAATTGCACGAGATATTCTGGCCTGTATTGCCCCATTATGTTAACGAGCACCCTATCGCCGATGTTCTCGGCGATCCACTTTAGAATGGGTTTAGTATCACATTCAAGATGATTTGGTAAAACTAGGTGCCTGATGATCATATCTCCGTGCCTTGATGCGAGGAGATGATTTCTCGTAGCCGCTTCTCTATATCCCATCTTCCCGCGGACATTGGATAGCCTTTTTGCGCATTCATCATTCCAATACTTGAAATCCGGAAGCCAAATGTCGACGAGATCTATCAGGAGCTTCATGGCCTCGATGCTCAGGTACATATTACTGTTCCAGAGAATCGGGGTGTTAACATCAAGATATTTCAAGGATTCTATTATTATCCACGTGTTGGGTGTTGGGTCTCCCCCGACATAATTTATGTTTGCGGCACCATCTAATCTCAGTCTCCTAGCTATTAAAGCAAGTCTCTTCGCATCTACTTCGACTCCGGCGTCTTCAAGTCTCCCCCTCGGATGAGATATATCCCAGTTCTGGCAAAAAACGCAGTTAAGATTACAGGATACGAAGAAGATAGTCCCGGATCCACCCTCTCCTTCGGTCCCGATTAACGGGGCCTCCTCTCCATGATGATGGAAGAAGGATGCAACATAAGCTCTATCGGTTAATTTACATACTCCAGTTTGTCCAGCCGTCCTATCAACTCCACATCTCCACTCGCAGAATCGGCACTTCTTCAGAATTCTTCTAGCAAGCTCTATTTTGAGGTCGAGATATGAGGGGTTAGCCTGTTTGAGTCTCTCCCAATCAACTCCCTTTCCGAATTCCTCTTTGAAACGTTCTTCCGCTTCCTCGTGGAGCTCGTCGTGAAGCTTCCAAAGTTCTTCCTCTCTCAAGTCCCGTAAATTATTGGGTGCTTTGATAGAGCGGACGACGACGAATTTCGCAGGAGTCTCATTCAGCATCACGGACCTATACCACTTCAGCCTCCTGGCTACCTCTGGATCCTTCCAAACCAATATGGCATCCGGTCGCAGCGCCCTAATCCACAAGCCCTCCCGTATTGTTAAGTGCGGCTATTAGATAAAAGAATTAACCCTTGAAGGAGGGGAGCTTTACGCCTCTCTGCCCCTGATACCTTCCACTATACGGTTTCTCGACTGGAGATGATAACCTGGCAAAGACTACGTGGATGAATCTGTCGCCCGCGTGTAGTCGAACTGGAAACTCCCCTCCAATGAGTTCTATGGTTAACTGGCCTTCGAAGTTTGCGTCTATAATCGTCGGGGGAATTGAGAGCCCCACTCTCGCGTAACTACTTCTCAGATTTACGAATCCCATGAGATCTAGTGGAAGCTTGATGTACTCTATCGTATGTAGCAGCATGTGTTCTCCGGGATTTATAACGAAGCTTTCGGCTTCCTCCAGCTCATAAAACTCTGCTATATTGTAATCATCGTGGACATCAAGGATCCTCGAGGATTTTTTCATTCTCGCGATCTGCTTTCCGAGCCTGAGATCCAGTCCATTTTCCCTTACAACGTCTTCTCGAAACGGCTCTATAACGAGCCTCTTGTTCCGAATGTAATTCCATAGGTCAAAGTCGCTCAGGATCAATGTCCATCAGCGATTCGATAAAACTTCGAGCTTAAGAGGTTATCTCTAAGCTGATCGATGGTAAAGCTGTGAGAATGTTCCGGTTACACCTCGATCACATCTAAATCCT
>QMUP01000194.1 GCA_003660635.1 Candidatus Wolframiiraptor sp. | reverse complement strand
GAATTGGTCTCAAAATTGGGAGGGGCTTTACACAAACCAGATGAAATTTTAGATGGAATAGAGGTGATAGCAAAATGACGCAACTAATTACTGAAGTTGTACATCCTATGGATAAGTGGGTTAGACCTGAAAGAATGCCTCATATTTGGTGCCCTGGATGTGGTCTTGGAATCATACTAACCGCTCTTGCAAAAGCATTGGAAAAAGCTGGTATAGATAAGAGAAAGATATGTGTAGTTTCTGGTATAGGATGCGCTGGTAGAATAGCTGGCTATATTCGTGTTGATTCATTTCATACGCTTCATGGTCGTGCAATACCCTTCGCAGTAGGTTTAAAATTAACAGATCCAGAAAGAAAAGTTATTGTTATAAGTGGTGATGGTGATCTTTTTGCGATCGGTGGTAATCATATCATTCATGCTGCTAGGCGAAATATTGAAATTACTGTAATTTGTGTAAACAATTTCAACTACGGGATGACTGGTGGGCAGGTAGGCCCAACCACTCCTGAGCTTGCCAAAGCAACAACAGCCCCATATGGTAATATAGAGCCACCATTTAATTTGCCATATCTTTGTGCATCTGCTGGAGCTGTTTATGTAGCGCGATGGACCACACTTCATGTTAGGAGGATGATAGAATCATTTGTAGAAGCGATTAATAAGAATGGTTTCTCATTTGTAGAAGTTTTATCACCATGTCCAGTTGCTTTTGGAAGAAGAAACCAGATGCGTGAAGGACTTGATATGATGATATACTTCAAGGAACATTCTGAAATTAGGAACTTCATAGATCCTAAAGAAGCCCCCATAATCCTCGGAGAGAAAATTATCGTTGGGAAGTTTGTTGATATTGAAGGAAAGAAAGGATTTACTGAAAGGATGAAGGAATTAATAAAAATGGCTAAAGGGAGGGCTTTAAAGATTGACTAGAGTTGAATTAAAATTTATTGGTTTTGGTGGTCAAGGTATTGGGCTTCTGGGTAGAATTGTCGGTAAAGCAGCAGCATTATATGATAATAAGCATTCTGTGTTTACACAAGTATATGGTCCAGAGGCTAGAGGTGGGGCGAGTTATTCTTGTGTTGTTATTGATAATGAGCCTATAGATTATCCCTATACTCAAAGACCAGATGTTATGGTGATAATGTCTCAAGAGGGCGCACATAAATTTTTAGACGAGCTAAAAGAAGATGGTATCCTTATTATAGATTCCGATCTTGTTGAAATTCCCGAATCCATACTAAGAACAATAAAACTTTATGGAATCCCTGCTACGAAAATAGCGGAATCTCTTGGAGCTAGAGTTGTTGCTAATATAGTTATGCTAGGATTCTTTACAAGGATAACTAAGTTAATTAGCTATGAGGCAGCACGAAAAGCTGTGACTACTACAGTACCATCAAAATACTTAGAGCTTAATCTAAGAGCATTCGAGGAAGGATATCACTTTAAGGAGAAAGAGGTGATTCAAAGTGCGTAGAATTGGTGTATTTGTCTGTCATTGTGGGAATAATATCGCTGGAACTATTAATATAGAAGAAGTTGTTAAAGAGATTTCTGAATATCCGTCGGTTGTCTATGTTACATCTTATAGATACATGTGCTCTGAGCCCGGCCAAAATCTCATAGTTAATGCTATAAGAGAAAATAGTTTAGATGCTGTAGTTGTTGCTGCATGTTCTCCTTCAATGCATGAGGAAACCTTTAGAAATGCTGTTAAACGTGCAGGTTTAAACCCCTATTTATGTGAGATAGCAAATATAAGGGAGCAATGTAGTTGGGTACATGAACATGATAAAGATGCCGCCACAGTTAAAGCCATACGAATAATAAAAAATATAATTGCAAAAGTTTCAAAGAATGAACCTTTGCACCCAGTTAAGGTGCCTGTTAATAAAAAATGTCTTGTCATAGGTGGCGGTATAAGTGGAATTCAAGCAGCTCTGGATGTAGCAAATAGTGGGTATGAAGTTATTTTAGTGGAGAAGGAGCCCTCAATTGGGGGTCATATGGCTCAGTTATCCGAAACCTTTCCAACTTTAGATTGTTCCCAGTGTATTTTAACTCCAAAAATGGTAGCCGTAAGTAGGCATCCCAATATTCGTTTGTTGACATATAGTGAAGTTATCGAGGTCTCTGGGTATGTTGGTAACTTTCGTGTTAAGATTTTAAAGAAACCTAGGTATGTTATAGAGGATAAGTGTACGGCTTGTGGTGATTGTGAGAAAGTATGTCCTGTTACTGTACTAAATGAATTCGAGCGAGGGCTAAGTGTAAGAAAGGCTATATATATTCCCTTTCCTCAAGCAGTTCCATCATCTTATGTTATTGATGAAGTTAACTGCTTAGGTCTTAATCCCCTGATTTGTGGAAAATGTAAAGATGCTTGTGACGCTAATGCTATTGATTATGACATGCGGCCAGAGATTATAATAGAAGAAGTAGGAGCGATTATTGTAGCTACTGGTTATGACTTATATCCAAAAGAAAAGATTGCCGAATATGGATATGGCGAGATACCTGATGTAATTGATAGTTTGGAATTTGAAAGACTTTTATCATCCAGTGGACCAACTGGAGGAGTAATAAGACGTCCTTCTGATGGAAAAATTCCTAAAACTATCGTTTTCATTCAATGTGTTGGCTCTAGAGATCCTGAAAAGCATTTAGAGTATTGCTCTAAAATTTGTTGCATGTATACCGCTAAACATGCTCTTCTCTATAAACATAGAGTTCCTGATGGTCAAGCATTTGTTTTTTACATTGATATAAGAGCTGCTGGAAAAGGATATGAAGAATTCATTAATCGCGTCATGGAAGAGGAGCGTATTGTATATATACGAGGTAGAGT
>QMUP01000193.1 GCA_003660635.1 Candidatus Wolframiiraptor sp. | reverse complement strand
TACCAGTGGAAATAACTTTTTTGCCTTCAAGCAGCTTTTGATCCATCAACTGGATATATCTCCTGTATCCCACCACCTGGGAACGTTCTATTGCTTCCTTTGCTGCGGGGGCAAGTAAATCTGCGCTTCCTGGTCCAAGGCCAACAATGCTCAACTGACCAGAGCCACTGCTAAGGTCACATTTTTGGTCTTTCGTTTGGGCAAAATCAGGCTTCCGCCTTTCGCTCCCAATATGGCTGCTGCCTCGCATACGCTTTTTACTCCTACATGATCTTTTGGCTTATGAGATGGATTTGGCACACTCACAGATTCCAGTTTCTCTGCTTTAAAAAATCTTAACGGAACATTTAAGGCCCTTGCTGCCTCAATCAGCCCGGGCTCCTCCCTTTTGAGCTCAATTGTAGCCAGGCAAAGCAAGCTTTCCAGGGCAAGCTGCTCTCTTTCAAAGACCTCCTTTATGAATCCCAGGATCTCCTGAGCGCTTGTGCCCTTGTTGCACCCAAGCCCTGCCACAAGAGAGGGGGGGTGAAGTATAAGCTGTTTTGATAAGGGCTGCTTTTTCATCCATGTTACCAGGATACCTGTCATATCCGGGTTCCACTCCTTTTCCGCATCAATCCGCCTTAATCTGGTGCCTAAGTCTTGCTCCCTAAGTCCCATCCAGTTCTGGGGATCAAAGACCTGGATTGTTTCCCCCTCAAGGATTGCAGAATTGATGTATTTTATCGCACCTAAATTTCCAATGCTCAACCCCCTTTGAAGTGCGAGTAGGTCAATAGAAGGCAGGTTTTCCACATCGGTTGCAGTGGTTATCACCGCCTCACCTCCGGTTATGCGTGCTACTTTTTGAGCGAGCTCGTTTCCTCCGCCAAGATGCCCGCTTAAAAGACTTATCGCGTATTTCCCTGACTGATCAACCACCACCAGACAAGGATCTCTGTCTTTTGATTGAAGAAGCCCCGAGAGGGCTCTTACCACAATGCCTGTTGCTCCAATAAATACATGGGAGGAATATTCTTTAAACTTTGCGGTAAAGAGCGGCACAAATGCTGAAAAGCCAATCGATTCAAAATCCTTTGAAAGCCTTTCAGGCAAGTAGAGTTGTCCATCCAGTTGGGAAGCCAGTATTGTGCCAAGCTCTGCTCCACGCCGCGTGAGTGCATATATGGCAACAATCTTTGACATCAACCCTTACTGTCTTTTCTGAAGCTATGAGAAAAAGACGGATGGTAAAGCTTAGACCTCTTATTCATTTCCTCTTGGCCTGGGAGCACCAAAAAGACTGCCTGTCTCTTTATACCTCTCTCCGTCACTTCTTTAGAAAGCCTGCTTAGCCGAGTCTTCCAGACTGCCTCATCCTTCCATCCCACCCTATAACCAACCACCACCATGGTTTCAGGCGAATAACCGCCCCTTAAAAGTTCTTCCTGAACCTTTTCTGCCATGCTAGCCGATAGATAGATTGCAAGGGAGCAGTGATGATGCGCAAGTTCTTCAAGGCTCTGCTTTTCAGGAACAGAGCTTTTTCCAGCTGCCCTGGTGATTATCAGGGTCTGAGTAGCCTCAGGAACTGTAAATGAGACCCTGGCTGAGGCTGCTGCAGCAAAGGCTGCTGAAACACCTGGAACCACCTCGTAGGTAATGCCTTCACGCTCAAGCATTTCCATCTGCTCCCGTACAGCTCCAAAGAGGGATGGATCACCAGTGTGGACTCTGGCCACTACTCCCCCTGATTTCACGGTCTGACGGATCTGTTCATGGATCTCCTCTAAGGTCATTCCTGATGAATCCATCACCCTGGCCCCTGCTTTAGCCTCGGCTACAGCTTCCTTTGGTACCAGAGACCCGGTGTATAGAACTAAATCAGCCTCTCTGATCCGCTTCAGTGCCTTAACTGTTATTAGCTCAGGGTCTCCAGGCCCTGCACCGATAAAATAGACCTGACATCCCCTTTTTCTCTTTCTCGTACCCATACATTCCCTATATCGGCTTATGTCCGGCAATGACAAATACCGGATTTAGGGCGTCTAACCTCACGCTACCTAAGAGGGCAGCGGAACGGGAAATTTGCACCTGCACCATATCATGTTGCCAGCCAAGTCTCTGAAACAGGGAAAGGCACTTCTCCAGTGAGCTCATGAGCACGGTATGGACAACCATTCTGCCACCGGGCTTAAGCCTTCTTGCTGCCTCCTCTAATACCGTGGCACTGTTGCCAGAAAGTCCTCCGCCCACAAAGACCCGGTCAGGATCAGGCAGAGACTCGAGGCATTCAGGCATAAAGCCATGGATTACCTCCACATGAAAGGCCCCTGTCCTCTCAATGTTCTTTCTAATCATCATTGATCGGCTCTTTTGCCTTTCAACCGCAAATACCATGCCCTCCCGCGCGAGATAGGCCACTTCTATGGCCACTGAGCCGCATCCCGCACCAAGGTCCCAGACAGTATTGGTATCAAAGACATCGAGGCGGGAAAGCGCTACTGCTCTTACCTCCCTTTTTGTAATAAGCCCCGCTTTATGAATGTATTTTTCATCGTCGATTCCCAACCTGAGGGGAACAATGGGAAGTCTTATCCTCTTTAGGAGCACAAAGTTGAGAGGATGGAATGATTGCTCCTCCACCTCATCGATACTAAATTCCCTGATCCTCTGGTCCCGATAACCCAAGTTTTCAAAGACTATAAGCTGGAAGGAATTGGCCCCCTTGGATTTCAGCACCCTGGCAATCACTTTCGGCCCATCCTCTCCACCTGTATAGACACCTACAAGATCATGAAAGCTTATAGCCCTTAGCAATGGCCAGATATCCCTCCTGCCATGAAGAGAGACGGTCTTGACTCTTTCCCAGGGAAGTC
>QMUP01000192.1 GCA_003660635.1 Candidatus Wolframiiraptor sp. | reverse complement strand
CTTGCCGGGAAAAGCTCAGAGCAAAAAAGGAAAGCCTATATTTTTAGCCGAAGAAAAATAGGGGCTCTCCGCTACTGTATCCGAAACCGGGAATTTAAACTTATTTTTAACCGAAAAACCGGGGAAGTGGAGCTTTATAACTTACTTGAAGATCCTGGAGAAACCAAAAACTTGAAAGATTCTTTACCGGAAAAAAGAAAAGAATTGTTAACTCGATTAAGAGCATTTCTAAAGGAAAACGATTCGCTGGCCAAGAAATATAAAGTTCAATCAATAAGCAGCCAGATCAGTAAAGAAGAGGAAGAAACTTTAAAAGCCTTAGGTTATGTGCGATAATGCCTTGCGATAATACTTTGGGGGCCTTGCCCCCAAACCCCCAAATCATGCGTTTTAGCTATATAATTTGGGTAAAAAAGCGAAATTTCCAGATATTAAAAGGAGAAAATGATGGATATTAAAGAAGCCGTAAGAATAGCAATCAAAGAACTTATGATCCCCGAGTTAGATAAGATCAAAGAAGAGAACAAAGAGATTAAAACTACCTTGGTTCTGACTAATAAAAGGTTGGATGACTTAAACGTTCATCTTGCTGATCAGAGCCGGAGAATTGATGAAACAAATAAAAGAATCGATGAGTTAAATAAAAGAATCGATGAAACTAATAATAGAATCGATGAAACTAATAATAGAATCGATGCATTAAGGGTTGAGCTTCGGAATGAGATAGCTTATACTAACAAAAGAATCGATGAAACTAATAATAGAATCGACGAGACCAATAATAGAATTAATGAAACCAACCAAAGGATTGACCGTCTCTATGAAGTTATTGTGAGAAGAGAAGAACACTTTAAGTTAGACCAGCGAGTTGCAAACTTAGAGCGTGAGGTAAATGAACTTAAGAAGAAGTTGGTCGCCTGAGTCAGTCAATAATTGGAGTTGGAGATGGATAAAGCAAACAAGAATAATCTTACTTGGTTTGATGGGTATATCACTCGCAAAGACCGGGAAAAACTCCACGGTCATAAAGGAGCGGTAATCTGGTTTACTGGTCTTTCTGCCTCCGGTAAGTCAACTATTGCCCATTTAGTAGAAAAAGAACTCCACCTTCGGGGCTGTTCTACGTATGTGCTTGATGGAGATAATGTCCGCCATGGACTCTGTTCTGACCTTGCCTTTAGCCCCGAAGATAGGACAGAAAACATTAGAAGGATTGGAGAGATGGTCAAGCTCTTTGTTGATGCAGGAATTATTGTCCTGGCTGCTTTTATCTCTCCTTATCGAAGGGACCGGCAAAAGGTGCGCTCATTATTAAGCAAAAACCAGTTTTTAGAAATCTATGTAGAATGTCCCCTTGAGGTCTGTGCTTCCCGCGACAAAAAAGGACTTTATGAAAAAGCTAAACAAGGAACGATAAAAGAGTTTACCGGAATTTCCGCACCTTATGAGCCACCAGAAAATCCCGACCTGGTAATCCAATCCGGAAAAGAAGACGCACTAAACGCAGCAAAGCGAGTAATAGAGCTGATAGAAAAACGTGAGCTTATCCGACAAAAAATTTAGAAAACAATAAAATGATGAATAAAGTTTCGCCCTTAAATTGTTTCCTTACCAATACAGAAAAGATGGTACTCAAAGAAATAAAGGAATTTTTAAACAGTATCTTAAAATCACGCTTGAAATTGTTTGTCCTCTTTGGGTCAAAAGCAAGAGGTGATTTTAACCTTGAATCCGACCTCGATGTAGCAGTGGTGGTGAGAAATTTAAATAGAAAATTAAAACATCAGATTCTTGATGAGGTAGCAGAAATAGAATTCAAGTACTCCGTTCCGGTCTCTATGCTATTGCTTTCGGAGAAGGAGTTTAACCACCTAAAACAAAGAGAGAGAAGGATAGCCTTAGATATCATCAGGGATGGAATACCATTATGAATGAAGAAAATAAGAGGAAAAACATCCAAGAAGAACTGGAAAGGGCAGATAAAGCAATGAGGGCTGCTTCTCTTCTTTATGAAGAGGGGCTTTTAAGTGATGCTATCTCCCGATTATACTACTTTCTTTTGTATAATATTCGGGCTCTCCTTCTTACTAAAGGAATGGAGCCCAAAAGCCACGAAGGCGCACTGAGGCTCTTTAGTCTCCATTTTGTTAAAGAGAAGATTTTTAACCCTAAATCATCTCATATTTTTTCGAAACTGATGAAGTACCGGGAAGAGGCTGATTATAATCCTTCCTACCTGTTTACGAAAGAAGACTTTACTGAATTTAAAAAAGAGGCTACGGAGCTGGCTAAGAAAATAAAAGAATATTTAAAAGAGAGAGGTTATTTATAGGTAAACGTCTTAAATAAGATACTGTAAAGATAAAATTCTAAATTCGAAATCCAAAATTCGAAATTCTAAATTCTGAATCTTTCTCCCTTCATAATTTAGAACATTTGAATTTTGTGCTTGTTTAGGATTTCGATATTAGAATTTAGGACCTTTTGAATTAAACCCTTACTATGGTTTAGGAATCTATTTGCAGGTAACCCAGAATCGGAAATTTATCCTTCCCATATTATACCTAATATTTCTTGCGGGAGGCTCGTTAACCCCTATCCCAGTTAAAACCGAGATTATCTCCGGAGGGGACAAGGCTATCCATCTTATCCTATATATTCCTTTGGGGTATCTTTTAAGCTTTTCGAAAATATCTTCGCTTTTTCTTTTGAACTTTTCTATTCCTTTCAGTCTCGGTACACTTTATGGAGGAGTGCTGGAACTGCTCCAAAATTATATACCTGGCCGAAGTGCTTCTTTTTACGATGCTTTAGCAAATAGTTTGGGGGTAGGAATCGGACTGATCCTTGGCCAAGCAGGAGGGTTAGTCAAAAAAAAAGGGGGAAACT
>QMUP01000191.1 GCA_003660635.1 Candidatus Wolframiiraptor sp. | reverse complement strand
CATGATTACAAGATGCACAAACAACTATGGTCCTTATCAGTTCCCAGAGAAGCTTATTCCCAAAACAATCATTAGAGCATCAATGAATCTAAAGGTGCCCATTTATGGCACTGGTAAAAACGTTCGAGACTGGATTTATGTTTTAGATCACTGCGAAGCAATAGATTTGGTGATGAAGGAAGGAGAAAAGGGGGAAATATACAACATCTCAAGCGGTGAGGAGAAGACGAACTTGGAAGTAGTTACAGAAATCTTGAAGATCATGGGCAAGGACGAAGACCTGATCGAGTTTGTTGAAGATCGACCAGGACACGACATAAGATATAGTTTAGATTCTTCAAAAATTAGAGAGGAATTAGGCTGGAAACCTAAGCATAGCTTTAAGGAAGGGATAAGAAAGACTGTGGAATGGTATCTCGAAAACGAGTGGTGGTGGAAACCTTTAGCTGACGAAAGAGTGTTGCATCCGACGCCTTGGAAACTTGAGTGGTAAGGGTTAAATAATTCCCCTTCAATTTAGCCATGGTATCCGATATGGAAATTATCAAGGAGTTGGATAAGCAGGGTAGATTGGTGCTACCGAAAAACTGGAGAGAAAAATACGCAAAGAAGGGGAAAGTCGTTCTAAAGGTAGAGAACGACACGATCATCATAAAACCGTATGAGTTAGTTGATCTCACAGAATTCTTCGATAAGATTGAAGTTGATGTGAAATCGGATCTATCCGACTGGAATTCTGTGAGGAGGGAACTGCTTGAGGTTCGTTGATGCGAGCGTTTTCGTTCATGCATTTCTTAAGCCGAAAAGAGAGTTGAAACCTCACGAAATGAAAATAAAAGAGTCCGCCAAAAAGATCGTGAAAAGGATCAACGATGGTGAGGAAGTGGGCGTAACAGTTGTTCAAGTATCTGAGATAGCAAATCTGTTGGAGAGCTATTTACCGCTGAATGAGGCTCTGAGGGTCGAGAAGTTCCTTCTATTAGCTGGAAACGTGAAGGTTTTTGACGTTACAAAGAGAGACTGCCTTAAAGCTTTGAAAATCGTCAAAGAGAAAAATGTTGGGTTATGCGATGCAATAGCATATGTGATAATGATGAAAAACGGTGTAAATGAAATATATTCGTTTGATAGTGATTTTGATAAGCTCAATGTAAGAAGAGTTACGGAGTGATGGTATGAAGATATTTGTTACAGGCGGTAGCGGTCTGCTTGGAAGTAAGATAACCGAAATAGCTCTGGAAAGAGGTTATGATGTCTACTCAGGATACTGTCGTCATAAACCAGAATTTGGTAAAGCGGTTAAATTTGATTTAACCGATGCTAACAGTATTGTAAGAGCTATCAACGATGTGAAGCCAGATGTGATTATACACACGGCAGCTTTGACGGATGTTGATAGATGTGAGGTTGATAAGGATTTAGCCTACAAAATTAATGTTGAGGGGACTAAAATTATAGCAGAGGTGGCAAGAAAATTTGATTCATTCTTAATATATATTTCAACTGACTATGTCTTTGATGGAAATGAAGGATTATACAAAGAAGAAGATGAAACGAATCCTGTGAATTATTACGGTTATACAAAGTTGTTGGGAGAAAAATACTGTCAGGATTTCTGTATTGCTAGGACTTGTGTTATATACGGGGCTAAACCAGCAAGCGGTAAGGTTAATTTTGCTTTATGGTTGATCAACAAGCTTGAGAAAGGGGAAAGTGTTAGAATAGTCACTGATCAATATATTACACCAACACTAAATACCAATCTTGCTAAGATGTTGTTGGAGATTGCCGAGAGGAAAATTACAGGAATCTTTCACTTGGCTGGGGCTACAAGAGTTTCGAGGTTCGAATTTGCCAAAGAGATTGCAAGAGTATTTGGATTGGATGAGAGTTTAATTATTCCTTCAAGGATGGATGAGATAAATTGGATTGCAAAAAGGCCGAGAGATTCATCTCTTGACGCTTCTAAAGCTGCAAAATATTTGAATGAAAAACCCTACGATTTAAGAAAAGCTTTAAAAGTATTAAAAGGAGAGATATTAAGGTGATTAATATGCCAAAAGTTATCGAGGTTGTATACGAGAACGGAGTTTTCAGGCCCCTTGGGAAAGTTAACTTACCTGAAAAAACGAGATTGAAAATTAAGATAGATGATATTGAAGATTTACTGGAGGAATTTTGTGGACTGCTGGAATCAAAGATCACGCTCGAAGATATTAAGAAAATGAGGTGCGAGACAAAAACATGGAGAAAGCAGTAATAGATACCAATGTCTTTGTAAACTTCTTTTTGAAGACGGATCTAACTGAAAGGGCTAAAGATATGATAAAGCTCGTTTTAACAGACTATTCACCAGTTGTCTTTACGAACATCTTAGAAGAGACCACTTTTATCTTAATTAGGGAGGAGCTGGCACATAAAGGAATTTTGAAGTTTTATGATCAAAGGGATTTCATTGAAAAGAATGGCTATGTAAGCTTATTCGTTTACAAGAAGTTCTTCGAGTTTTTGAAGAAATTTAGCATTTTAATTCTTGAAAATAAATGTAATGTTGACGATTTTCAAAGTATTATGGAGAAGTATAACCTTTTACCGAACGATGCTTTGATAGCTGCGACGTGCAAGCACTACGGGATAAAGAAGATTGCCACGTTTGACGGAGATTTTAAGAGGGTTGAATTTTTAGAAGTCTTGGAGGTGTAGCTATGCTTCCTGGTATTGTTATCAAGCCCTTAAAGAGATTTGCAGATGAAAGGGGATTTTTCACAGAGATAATGCGTAAAGACTGGGAGATATTTGAGGATGAGATAGTTCAAGCAAACTTGTCAATTACATATCCTGGAATCGTTAGAGCTTGGCATAAGCATGAAAGAGGGCAGGTTGATTACTTCGT
>QMUP01000190.1 GCA_003660635.1 Candidatus Wolframiiraptor sp. | reverse complement strand
GAGGAAGATAGCCTTCTACGGCGAGTGGATAGAGAGCCACGTACTCCACTTCATGTTCCTACATGCTCCCGACTTCCTCGGCCGGCACTCGATATTCGATATAGCGAAGGAGAATCCACAGGTAGTTAAAGATGCGGTTGGATTGAGAAAATGGGGCAATAGGGCGATAGAGATCGTGGGAGGGAGACCTGTTCACCCAGTGGGCTTTAGGGTCGGCGGGCTTCACAGGATCATTAAGAAGGAGGAACTTTTGCCCCTCCTGAAGAATTTCAATGAAGTCGAGAAGATGGCGAGAAATCTCCTAGAATTCGTAGTGAATCTGCCGATCCCGGAAATCGAATATGATTTAGTGCTGATGTCGCTTAAAGGAGATCGCGAATACCCGATCTTGAAGGGAGTTGTTGCGAATAATTTAGGCGGAGAATTCCCGGAAGACGACCTCGAGAAAAACATCACGGTCGAGCAAAAGATCTATTCAAATGCACTACATTACAGGCTGAAAAATGGAAGACCCTACATAACAGGCCCGATCGCCAGATTTAACCTAAACTATGACCTCCTAGCCCCAGAAGTAAAGGACATCTTGGAAAAGGCCGGTTACAAGGCTCCTCTCAAAAACACCTATCAAAGCATAGTGGCCAGAGCCGCCGAGACCTATCACGCCGTTCTCGAGATCAAGAAGTTGATAGAGAGCTACTCGGAGCCACCGCAACCTTATATAGAGGCCGAGGTCAGGGCCGGCAAAGGAGCGGCGATCTCGGAAGCTCCGAGGGGAATGCTGTATCACTATTACGAAGTAGATGAAAATGGGAGGATTGTGTATGCGAATATCATTCCGCCGACGACCCAGAATTATGCGGCGATGGAGGAAGACATAATTAAGGTCCAAGATTTAATAGTGAACGCTCCACGAGAAAAAGCCCAACGCGTGGTAGAGATGACCATCAGAAATTACGATCCATGCATTTCCTGCTCGGTTCACGCAATAAAACTAAAAATCTTGAGAGAATAACGCCTCATCTCCCAGCATAAACTGTTCGAATATTTCCCCGATTTTTAACATATATTTTATCCGTGCTCCAGAGTTTGATTGGAAGATCGTTGTATGAAAGCTATCAAGATCTATGTCGCTGGGATGGTTCAAGGAGTTGGATTTAGGCCTTTCATCAGGAGAATAGCCTATCTCGCCGGAGTCCATGGATACGTTAAAAACCTCGGGGGAGGGGAAGTCGAGATACACGTAGAAGCCGACGACCAAAGAATCGCGAAATTTCTCAAGCTACTACACGAGAAAAAACCGCCGCCAGCGAGGATAGATAAACTCGAGGTTCAGGAAACGGAGCCGATAGGATTCAACGATTTCGAGATAGTGAAGAGCGGGAGGGCGAGAGTCTTGGCATCTGAGATTCCCCAAGACCTAGCGATGTGCGATGATTGTCTCAGAGAGATACTTGACCCAAGCAGCCGATGGTATAGATATCCCTTTAACAGCTGCGCTTGGTGCGGCCCGAGATATTCGATGATTTACATGCCACCATATGATCGAGAAAATACCGCGATGACGGATTTCCCACTATGCCACGACTGCAGGACAGAGTATGAAGATCTTTGGAATGAAAGGAGATATCACGCACAGGGGATAAGTTGTCCTAGATGCGGCCCCAGACTCACATTACTCAACAAAAAACTCGAGAAAATCGATACCGATGACCCTCTCTCCACGACGGCTAAGCTGATAGATTCTGGGAAGATAGTTGCGGTTAAAGGGATTGGAGGATATCATATAGCTTGTCTTGCAACCGACGATGAAGTTATTTTGGAGTTGAGGCGGAGGAAGAAACGCCCCAGAAAACCCTTCGCTCTCATGGCCTTAAACCTCGAAACCGCCAAGAAAATCGTTGAGGTACCGAAGGAAATTGAGGAGCTTTTAACGGGATATCTAAAGCCGATAGTTCTGCTCCCCAAGAAAGAAGGCTCACCGGTCTCAGACTTCGTCGCCCCCTCCCTCCGAAACCTAGGCGTGATGCTCGCATATACGCCACTTCATTATCTCTTATTGCAGGAAACGAGGGACAAATTCCTGATAATGACCAGCGGGAACGTGCACGGCGACCCGATGGTCAGCGATGACTCGAGGATCAACGATCTAGCTAAAATAGTCGATTATATTCTAACGCATAACAGGAAAATCGCTCACCGCATAGATGATTCAGTCGTGAGACCGACGCATGGAGGAACTGTCATCCTCCGATTTGGCAGAGGATATGCCCCTAGAATAATTAAGCTCAAGCACAAGCTAACACGACACGTAATTGCATATGGGGCGGAACTCGAAACAGCGGGGGCTATCGGCTTCGATGATAAGATAATCTTGGGACCCTATTCAGGAGACACAGATAATCCTAGAGTCTTAAGAGAACATGAGCTAACCTTAAATTTCTTAGCCAAATGCTATGGATTAGACCAGAAAGAATTCGTGGTGGCCGCGGATCTACATCCAGGATATCAATCTAAGGCGGCGGCTGAGAAATTCTCGTCTAAACGTGGGTGTGAGCTCTGTCTCATTCAGCATCATTTCGCCCACATGGCATCAGTAATGGCGGAAACCGGACATGATCCATCAGAGCCGGCCGTTGGCATCATGATGGATGGAGTTGGATATGGCTTGGATGGGGCGATTTGGGGTGGAGAAGTCATCGTATGGGATGGAAACAATTTCAGGAGAAATGGATTCATCGAATATTCCATAATGCCCGGAGGAGATCTAGCCGCATTAAAGCCCGCTCGAATGCTAGCTTCAATACTATCCAAATTCATGGACGGTTCTGAAATAATGGAATTCTATAAGCGAAGAGGATTACTCAAGGGATTAAAACACGGCGAGAGAGAACTTCAAGTG
>QMUP01000189.1 GCA_003660635.1 Candidatus Wolframiiraptor sp. | reverse complement strand
GGCCTTTGAATTTGGCCACCTATCGCAAACCATCCCCTAGAAGATCTGAAGGCGACTTCGTCCCCGATTTTTTCCTGTATTTCCTCGGCGTGCTCGACCGAAACACCCGCCCTTCCCCTCGCCCTCCTAGTCGTCACTCCCCGTTTCTTGGCCCAGGCGTAGAATATCGCCCGGTTTAGGCCGAAGGACTTCGCGAGGTTTATGTCTCCTCTCAGGATATAGTATCTCGCCGCCTGTAGTAGGGCCATGACCTGGAATCTGCCGATGGGTCTAGTGGGCTGAATCCTCTGCGCGGTTTCCTTTTTCTCTTCTATGGCCACCCGCATCCTCTCATCGCCCCTGATCTCCTCAAGCGCCTTTAATGCGAGTTCATCGGCCTCCCCCTCTTCACATCTATTCCAATCCCTCCAGTACCTGAAGTCATCGAGTTTTGTCCATGATAGGTCGAAGTCCCTTAGCTCATCGGGGTTCACCGTGACCGCCACGATGTCTAGTTCTCGGTGCAGGCTGAGGGGCGCGGTGAAGACCCTCTGGATATCCATTATGTTCTCGACCTTCAACCTCCTCTCAGAGGCCCTCGACCTCTCGCAGACCTTCAACAACCTATCCTTCGCATTTCTCAAGATGTATTCGACTACCGAGTAGGAGACCCTGAGCGCGCCTCTCTTCCAAATCTCATCTCCGATAGCCCCCTCATTTAGGTGGACGTGAATCCCCCTACCCGACCAAATCAAGTAAACAGATTTCTCCACGCCGTTTTTCCGCAGCTCATCGAGTAAGATCTCCGCGGCCTCCTTGATCAAGTCGATTTCATCCAGGGATCCATCCACGTCCCAGCTCGGGGTCGCATAAAGTATGTTGCCCTCGTTGGTCAGATCATGTTTCGAGGATAATTTCCGGTAAATGTTAGCGGACCCATAGATCGTCCTCGGAACCATTTTGCCATACTTGTTCAAGATCTTCTTGAGGTCGGCTGGCTCGGAGATCGTGAGGGGAGTATCCTTATCCCAGTATCGATGGAAGATCCTCCGGCCTCCTCTGGAAACGCATTCAACGGCGACCCATCTACCCCTACAGAACTTCGCGATCTCCGATTCAACTTCCTCGCGGAGATAATGCTTGAAGACCTTCTCCACGGACTTCTGCATGCCTAGAGCTACATCGATATCGCGGCTTTAATTCCTGATGGGCTAGGAGGCGAGTAATCCTACTGGGAGGCTCTCAAAATAATACGCTGGATTCCCCCAGGCTAAATTTTTGATAATGCTTGGTCAAGGTCCTCCTTCAAATCCTCAACATCTTCCAATCCCAGAGATAATCTTAGCAGACCCTCGGTTATTCCGAGCTCCCTTAACAATTCCCGTGGCATGTTCTTGACGGCGCTCCAGATCGGATAGGTGATGAGGGTCTCCGTGGCCCCGAGGCTTGGGGAAGGCCTGATGATCTTCACCTCGGACATGAGCTTCAATGCTTCTCCCCGGCCTCCCTTCACCTCGAAGCTCAGGACGCCTCCATAAAGCCTCTCCTTGAAGAGTTTGTCCGCCGTCGATTTATAGGGGCTATCAGATAACCCCGGATAATGGACCTGCCTTATCTTCGGGTGATCTTGGAGGAATTCGGCTATCTCGAGGGCGTTTCTGGACTGCGTCTCGAATCGCGGCTTCAAGGTGCTTATCCCCCGTATGGTTAGAAATGCGTCGAAGGGGGAGATTATCGTCCCGAGCTTCCTCCTCCAATCCCAAAGCTCGTCAACATCGTTCTTAGCTCCAGCGACTATTATCCCGCCGATCACGTCGTTATGGCCCGAGAGATACTTCGTCAGGCTGTGGAGCGCTATCCACGCGTCATCCTCGAGCGGGTTATAGAGTATAGGCGTGGCGAAGGTGTTGTCCGCGATGAGCGGGATCCCGAGTTCCGCGCACCTCTTCGCAATCTCCCTCACATCTACGACCCTGATCATTGGATTCGTGATGGTCTCGACTAGGGCGAGGGAGATATCGCCGTCAAGTCGTTCAAGGAACTCATCGGCGTCGGATCTCGCGATCACGCATTCGACCCCGAACTTGGATAAGTCCTGGGCGAGCTGCTGCGTGGTCCCATAACACTCCTTCGGTATCAGGATCTTGTCGCCCGACTTCACCCTCGATAGATATGCCGCCGAGATCGCCGCCATCCCGCTGCTAAAAGCCAGGGAGTCAACCCCCCTCTCAAGCCTCGCAACCAGCCTCTCCAGGGCCCGAACGGTCAGGTTCTCCTCCCGACTGTACTTGAGCTCCAGCCCGCGGTCGCTCGCCCTCGGTTTCCCGGTCCTCCTATCCGGGTGCTCGTAGACCGCTATCTGGTAGATGGGCACCTTGAATACCCCGTTTTCCTCGTCGTAGTAGCCGTGGCCGTGAACCGAATCCGTCGAGAACCTCGGCATCGCCTTGAAGGCTTTCCGCGATTTTCATAAACTTTTATAATTGAATATTCCAATCGGAATAACGTGGCCTCGGTCTGGGACCTCAGATCGCTCGCGGAGATCAGGAGGAGGCTTGGACTAACCCAGGCGGAGGTCGCAAAGCTCTCGGGGGTGAGCCAATCGCTGATCTCGAAGATCGAGCAGGGTAAGATAAACCCCTCCTACGAGGCCGTTAAGAGGATCCTCCAGGCGATCGAGCTTGTGAGGGCGGAGCGGGGACGGGGCCTAACCGCGGCCGACATCTGCACGAGGAAGGTGATCTCGATCGATGCATCCGATCCCCTCGGCAAGGCGATAGCGCTGATGAAGAAGCACGGGATCTCCCAGCTACCCGTCCTCGACCGCGGCCGCGTAGTCGGCACAATCTCCGAGTCGACGATAGTGAAGAAGCTCGAGAAGATACGCTCTCCAGAGATAAAGGTCAGGATGATAATGGACGAGGTGC
>QMUP01000188.1 GCA_003660635.1 Candidatus Wolframiiraptor sp. | reverse complement strand
TAGCATCTGGCCTTGATTTCATAGGTTGCCTCTGCCCTTTCAGCAATCGTGAGGATAGCTTCAGCACTGATCGGAGTCCCGATCTGGCTGGTAGCGTTATAAACTATCTTGTAATTTCCGCCTTCATTGAAGGAATAGCTCATTTTTTTGGAAATTTCCGGGGTTATAGTTCCAAGCAGTTCCTGGTTATCTCCCTCGACCTGGTAGACTAAAAAGGTCTCTTCGGTAAGGGAGGTTTCATTCCGGCTGTCTATACTGTCCAGCGTTACCGAAACACTTACATCGGTAGGTGCATAGTCATCGCTTGCCTTTATTCTGAATTCCACATCAACCGGAACTCTCTCCAGCTGAAGGTTAAGGTTTCCCTCGGCTTGAGTTCCAATTCCGGTTATTGCAGCGGCGTTAATTCGGTACTGTCCGGGTTGGTCTTCAAAGGGGATTTCGACCCGGGAGAATGAAGGGGGAGTAATTTCCTGAACCAGATTGTCATCGCTGTCAAAGACCTTCACGATAAACGACTGCACGTCTCCGCTCCTTTCGTTTCTCCAGTCCTCAGATTCAATTCCGGGAGTAACAGTACAGGTAGTCGGAAAATACGCCTTTCCGGTTGAACGGTCATAATTCTTGCACTTAATTGTAAGGCCCAGAGAGGCTTCCGCCCTTCCCGGAACCGTGACATTCAGTTCCCCACTCATCAGGGTGTCGATCGGCGAGGTTGCCTGGGCCTGAACTACGTAATTACCGCCATCCTGGAATTCATATTCCAGGTATAGAGGTTGATTTTCAAAGGTGTCAATCACCTCATCATCTTTCTTAATCACCCAGGTGACATCAGTATCTGAGAGATTTTTGTTTCTCTCATCGTCAGATTGAACCGCAGCCCCAAAGTAGTATTCAACCGGGGCATAAGAAGTCTGGGAGCCAGTAATTTCACTGCTGATTACCAGGGAGGCTTCTGCCCGGTCTGCCACGGTGAGATTGAGGGTTCCGTCAATGGGGGTATTAATAGCAGATACCGCATGGACTTCAACAGTATAATTTCCCCCATCCTGAAACTCGTACTCTAAAGCAGCCGGTTGGTTCTCTAAGACACCGATTACCTCGCCATTTTTCTTAATAGTCCAGGAAATTGGAATCCCTTCAAGGTCTTTGTTTCGATCATCATTTGATACCACGCTGGCGGTAAAACTGTAACTGCAGGGAGAAAATGTGGATTCGGTGCTGCTGTCAATAATGAAGATCGCATCTGCCCTGCCGACTGATATAACCACCTCAAAAGTCTTTGATACACTCTGGCCATCGGCAAGGACTACGTTGGCAGCTGCATGGTAAACCCCCTGTTCATCATATACGTGAGTGATTTCCAGTGGTAAGTTCTGGCCGGCAAGGTTGCCCGAAGTCTGTCCATCGCCATAATCGAGAGTGTATGAAGAAATCATCGACTGAGAAAAATAATTGAGGGGACTCAGGGTAAATTTAACCTCAACCGGCAGGTAACTGCCCATTATCTGGGTATCAACCGGTACATCATCTTCGGAAAGAACGTATTCTGTGCCCTGAACTTCCAGGCGGGTAAAGCTGTTCTCCCAGTAGACGTTAATATCCGGCCCGATAAAAACCGCCACGGACATATAGCGGCTGATGCTGTTCTTGAAATCCGTTAGTGCTGAGGCAGGAATGTTTTTCAGGTCATCCATGGTCATCCCCTTGCCTATCTTTGATATAGCTTGTTCTAACCCGCCAGCCTGAACCCAGCCATTATCATAGTAATACCAGTTACTTCCATCTCCAAGCAGGAAAGACGGGCAATACACATCATCTCCATAATCCAGAAAATGGAGCTGGTAATGGGCTAGTATCCGAGAATTATTGTTTGTTTTTCCATCATAGTCAGTGGCAACCAGCTTCGTAACACTATAAAAATCGTTCAGGTCAACCGGCATGCTGGTTACCGAAACCCGGTCTGCCACATCACTGGCGGTAAGGCCGTAAATCCTGAGTGTGTCAGTAGCAGTCACATACTGAGATTCGCACCCCTGAGTATGAACCTCAAGCTTGTACTGGTCATAGTAAGCCATGTTTTCTTTAGGCACCCTGAGGTCTCCAACCATTTCATCATAATTCCCGTCATCTATCCGAACCCAGCTGCCCCCCACAGAGCCGTAAAGTTTCGCTGACTTTGTGCAGCCCCCATAGTAGCCATGAGTCCAGATGTCAACCAGCCCCACCATTGCGGGAGAGTTAAAGCCAAAAGTGAAAGTATGGTCTCCATCCGAAACCTGATAAAAAGAGATGTAAGGGTCATCACTGCCAGGGTTTTGGACTTCAGGAAGGTTGTTGCTTCCCAGGTCATTTAAGAGCGCATCCGAAAGATCGGACAGGGGGTGAATCTTTGACCCCACCCGCTCATGCTTTGGGGCAAGGGAGAAATCATTGCCAGTTATGGTAAGGCTATAAGGGACTTCATTAGCATAAGCTTTCTGCCCGATGGCTGCCAAAAGGATTAACAGGCTGAAAACAATAATCTTTGGAAATTTCTTTCTTATTTTCCCCATTTTTTCTACCTCCCTTTTTGATTTGGTTTTCGGTTTGCTCTGATTTCGAAAAATTACCCTCATCCCTTCCATTTTTTCTCTACCTCCTTCTCTGGTTAAAATTGGTAAAAAATTTTTTGCCCTTTCTATTATATAGTTATAGTCAGGGGGTACAATTTCAGGAATCGGGAGTTACGAGTTAGAAGTTACGAGTTAGGAACTGAGGAATTAAGCAGCCCTCCATCCCCAATCCCTTAATCCCTAATCCCTTAATCCCTAAATCCCTAAATCCCTAAATCAGAAAACTTTCACCGCTTTCCCTATCACCTCACCACAAACATAACCCCAGTATCGGCTGTCAAGGCTCCGGGGGTGATCTCCAAGAACAAAATAGCAAT
>QMUP01000187.1 GCA_003660635.1 Candidatus Wolframiiraptor sp. | reverse complement strand
GCTTGACTAACTCCTCTTTTTATAAAGAACTAGCGCTCTTTATCTTCCAAAATTTTCGGAACGCAAAAAAGATAATTGAGCTTGGGGTTGGTTTTTCTCCTCAAACCGCCATAAAGCTTCGTCAACTTCTACCAAGGATCGAGATAATAGTCGTTGATAAGAACCCTGAAGCTCTTAAAGGATTAGATTCATATGGTTTAAAAGCTGTTCAAGATGACCTCTTCAATCCTAAACTTGAAATTTATCGTTCTACGGACTTACTCTACTCAATACATCCTCCTCTAGAGCTTATAGAACCCATGAAAAACCTCGCTGAAAGAGTAAAGGCACTTCTCCTGATTAAACCGCTCTCTGAAGATGCCTACTTCTATGGGTTCTATAAGTGGAAACAAGTTAAACTAAGCCCTTGCACGCTATATTTATGGAGGAATGAATAATCTATTTCGGTCTTATAGACCTATCTCGCTGAATTCAGCTTCCACAAACCCCTTTTCCTTGAATGTCTTCTCAACAGCCTTTATCGCCTCCTCCATCGAGACTAGTCCTCTGACCTCTTGCTCTGGTAATAGAAGCGTATCCATTCTGAAACACCACCTAGAAGGACTTAAACGATCAATGCATCTGCTCCTCGACTTCACCAAGTGTTTCGTCTAGGATGTCCATGGCTTTATCGACCTGCTCATCGGTTATCACGAGCGGAGGCTTCAGCTTAAGAGTGTTCCCCCATCCTGGATAAAGGTTCACCCCGAACCATAACCCCTTTTCGAGACATCTAGCCTGGACTTTCTCCGCCTCCTCGATAGCCGGCTTCTTCGTCTTCCTATCTTTTACTAGTTCTACTCCGAGGAAGATCCCTGCCCCCCTGATGTCGCCGATCAGCGGATGGCTCTCCATCATCTCTTGAAGCCTCTTCCTCAGCTTATTGCCCAGCCTTTCAGCCCTCTCCCACAGCTTCTCCTCGAGAATAGTATTGATCACGGCGATTCCAGCGGCCAAGGCTATCGGGCTACCTCCATATGTGTATACATGCCACTGGCGTGAAAGCCATTGATCCTCCATCAGATCTGATTTAACCATTGTTGCTCCGAGAGGCATACCGCTGCCAAGAGATTTTGAGGAAACCAAGATGTCGGGCTCTATCTCGAAAAGTTCGCTAGCCCATATTCTCCCAGTCCTGCCTAGACCCGTCTGGACCTCATCTATTATGAGGAGTACGCCATACTTATCGCAGGTCTCTTTGATGATCTTCCAATACTCGTTTCTTGGAGGATGCTGATGACCTCCAGCGCCGAGGATTGGCTCAGCTATGAAAGCCGCCACATCGCCAGAAGTGCCATACCTGATCTCATATTCGAGCTGTCTCGCGCATTCAAGGTCGCATGTATCAGGATCCTTTCCAAACCAGCATCTATAACAGTAGGCGCAGGGGATCAAGTGGAAGCCTGGAAAGCTTGGGAGACCCAATCTTCTCGGCGCTTGGCCTACCAGGGTCATTGTCGCAAGAGTTGCTCCGTGATATGCCATCCATAATCCGATAACCTCCCTCTTACCCGTTTTCAACATAGCGTATTTTAGCGCCGTCTCAACGGATTCCGATCCGCCGCTTGAGAAGAACGTGTGGATGTTATTTCTCATCTTGCCGGGCGCTATTTCCGAGAGCTTTTTCGCTAGGGTGATCCTCTCCTCGGTTATGAAGCCCGTGAACACGTGCATGATTTTCTCTGCTTGAGCTTTCACCGCCTCAACCAATTTAGGATGCCTATGTCCGAGAAGCGTGACACCCGCGCTCTGAGAGAAGAAATCAATATATTCCTTCCCTTCGATATCCCTGAAGATCGCGCCCTCTCCATCAACAACTACTATAGGCTTCGCTGGCCACCCTCTTATAACATACTTTTTGTCTAATTCTAGAAGCTCTTTGGACTTGAGACTTTCCGTCATGACGGAATATCCTGAACACGCACAGTATTTTAATATTAAGAATTTTTTCCAAGCTGCTGAACGTCGTTCTTAAATTTACTCCAAGACTAGTTTTGATCATTTCTGCGCCATTCAGCTTCTCATGCCAGATCGCATAACAATCGTGAAGAAAGAGCAATATCAGCTGGTCTCCTCAGCCGCCCTTTATCATCCCGAAGGTCAGCCCACTGATAATGTACCTATGGACTACTATTGCGAAAAATGATTACTGACAGGCTAATCAATATCGCTGCTGCCATCATTTGGCTCCATAAGATCCGTTGATGAGCCACGAATTACGTAACGGCTACTGGCAGGGTGACCGATGAAACATAGGTTAGAGTCAGTGCGAACAAGAATTCTGTCCATGAAAATATCAAGCAGATTATGGATGTAGCAATCGTACCCGTTCTTCATGGCATTAGCTCTCCTACTATACATTAGAGGCATGAAAAGTATTTCAGCGATTCCTCTAGGGCTGGCATTATTGTCAAAAACCAGTAGTTTTATTGCCTTAGCCGCGCTAGCCGGGATAGAAGTAGGATACCCGCTGGTCAACACAATGAGAATCGACAAGGCTTGGGACGCTTTCAGGAAATATCTGAGAGAGGTATTCTTCCCAGCCTTCCTCATATTCCTCATAGGATTAGCCGCATAGGATGCTCAGGTAGGAGTTTACCCGACGCCACTCCACCATCTACAATTTATGTTCGACTACCACACCAAGTTCGTATACTATAACCCGCTGGAAGTGGAGTTGCCCCTCTCTTGGATAATCCCGCCTATAAGCAGGATGCCGTCACTCTTCGCGGTCTACGCGAACCCCATAGGCTTAAGGCCGGTAGCCTTCTGGGGAACCTCGTCGCCGCTATCGAGAGAAAGCTAACCCTCGAGGAGCTGAGAAACCTTAGGGAGAGACTAGGCCGCCTTGAGAGAAATGCGCGGGAAAAGGTCTTCGGATGGGCGCCTGAACTCG
>QMUP01000186.1 GCA_003660635.1 Candidatus Wolframiiraptor sp. | reverse complement strand
TATGTGGAAGTCTATTATGGCAAGGTTTGAAAAGCCTATATTTCTTAGAAAGTGGCTTGCCTCCTTATACCCTATACCTTTAACGTTTTCTACAAGCCATTTCCTCAACTCGCTTTCATCTTTGAAATTTTCTATAATTTCTTTAAGCGAATCAATATGCCTTCTTGCTTCCACAATGTATTTTGCTCTATTTCTGGGGTAGCGATGCCCCAAAACCTCCAATTCTTCGGCTAATCTATCCTCTGAAAGATTCAAGAACCCATTCCCAATTTTTTCGGATATTTTTATGCATCTTTCAGCATTAAAATTCGCCGTTAAAATGCAAAAGCATAATTCCTTAAAGATTTCTTTGCTTGGCTTTTTACCATTTTCTTCAAATTCCTTTATTCTAGTTTCCACTACATCCTTTACATGGCTATTTTTTATCTTTTCAACAGCCGCTAACAGCCCCTCTAAGTTGTGTTTCCCCATCTTCTTACCAGTTTATACTAGACTGTATTGTAATGTTTATTCTATTCCCCACTTTTTGGATACCTTCACGATCAGGAAGATTACGAAGGCCACTATCAAAAATGTGATGACACTTCCTATAAAATGGCCGATGCGGAAAGGTCCAACCTCTATGGTCTCCCATGCTACTCCACCGGTTGCAAATTCGATTATCGGCATTATTAAATCGTTTACTAGAGCTTGAACTAACGTGCCGAGATATAAGCCAAGGATGAATGCAACAGCAATCCCCATAACTTTATACTTCGAGATAAAATCTATAAACTCGGCCCATAACCCTTTGGCTGGAGCGGGAGAAGGCGCAGGCTTAGGCTCCAAAAGTCTTCTTATTTGTCTTAACTCTTCAAGTATCTCCCCATTTTTAGCCAATCAATCACCAAATTTAACTTTTCTAAAAGAATATAAAACTTGGCTCATCCAGCACAGCAATTAATTTTAAGATTTTGTGAATTACTGGGCGCCTACATTCTTCACAGATATAGAAGATATTCCATTTTCAACTATGGGCTATTTCGCTAGTTAAAAAGAGGGGAAATATGATATTTATCTATCCTATTTCGACTTCCAGAGTCCATGAATGTTACAATACTCCCTTACCCAAACATTTTCTGCCTTAATTTCGAAGAATGCTTCCGGCTTTTCGCCAGGTTTTAGGAATTTTCTATATGATTTTCCGTTGGCAATCAACTCTATCCATTCAATATAGTGTTTCTCTTCCATTGGGTGGGGTACACTGCCAACCTTAACCAAATAGCCCATTTCGGTCTTCTCTATGACGGGTACATGCTTTTCTAAACCTACGTCTTCGGTCTTCTCTGTTAACAGTTCCATTGGCTGGTTGCAACATACAAGCGTGCCAACACCAGCATGCAAAACCTCAACCATGTTTCCGCAGACGTTACACCTATAAATCTGCTTCAGTTCAGTCATTTTAGGTCACCTATTTTCTTTAATTCCTCCTGAACAGCGAATCCCTTTACACCCTTCCATTGAACATGTTGCCACATATACTGAATTGAAACCTGCATTTCCCTTGCTATCGCCTTATTCAATAACTCTAAAAGTTCCTGTGAAACCAAATTTTCCACCATTCTATTCTAATCGGTAGTAGCGTGCTCATTATGATTTAAGGTTTTCCATAAGCGTCGTTAACAGTACTTATTCGATTCAGTTAGTTCAGTCAATAAATAACAGCTAACTTCTAGTTTTATGAACTGCCTTAAGCCTTATTAGACAAGTGTTCATATACGCATTAAAGAGGAGAGAATAAGGCATGTTCAAGATAAAATTAGCTGACGCCCGCTTACTCAAGAACATGATTTCAGCAATATCAACTCTGATAGATGAGGCAACCTTCAATATAACTTCGGAAGGAATGAACCTCAAAGCCATGGATCCTTCACGTGTAGCCATGGTTGACTTCGAATGGCCAAAAACAGTCTTTGATGAATATGTCTGCGAACAGCCAACAAAAATATGCATAAACATAAGCGAACTGCTTAAACTTTTGAGAAGAGTTGGAAAGGACGAGTATGTGGAGCTTTCTCTCGATGAGAAAACTGGAAAAATGCAAGTAACCCTTGTTGGGAAATACACGCGAACCTTTATTATGCCAACCCTTGAAACGGCAGAAGAAGAGATTCCAACGCCAAAACTTACATTTAACGTTAAGGCTAAAGTTACCACCGACGGCCTAAAAGGAGCCCTTGGCGAGGCAGCCCTCGTAAGCGACCATGTTAGATTTGAAGCTGACAGTGAAAAATTAATTCTGCGAGCGGCAGGGGACATAATGGGTGCAGTGATCGAGCTGAAGAAGGGAGGAGATGCATTGCTGGACATCGAAGTCTCTGAACCTTCAAAAGCAACCTACAGCCTAAGCTACCTATCCGAAATAGTGAAAGCTGCCTCAACAACATCCGATATTGCAACTCTAGAATTCTCAACAGACATGCCAATAAGGTTAGACTTCCAGCAGCCAAGAGAAGGAAAGCTCGTATACTACTTAGCTCCAAGAATAGAAGTTGAATAAGGTTAATCAATTGGAAAAGGTAAGAATTACTGCTCCATATAACCTAGTTAAGTATCCATTTCTACAGAGGTTATACAGATACATAACAACGGAAATGAATATAAAAGAGCTTGTTAGCCCGGAATATGCGGAAATTATTAAAAGAGCTGAAACAAGAGTGCGAGAAGCAATTCTACATGGGGTGGTAGGCCCTCCAGTTAAAAATAATGAAATTGAAATCTCCTCTTTTCCGGTAGCAGTGTTAATGGTTGCTTCGACAAAGGATAAGAGAATCATGAGGGCTTTTTCTCTAGCAGAAGCGAAAAGAATGTATGAATTCTTGATAGACGAAAAAACTGAAAATATACTAAATATTGCAAGGTTCTTTGGGTGGAAGATAAGATTACTTGATAAATTG
>QMUP01000185.1 GCA_003660635.1 Candidatus Wolframiiraptor sp. | reverse complement strand
ATTCCGGGGCTGCTTATTAAATATCTAAAAACTGTTTTTCTATCACTTGAGACTTTTGATTAACCTCTTGAGTTAACTTCTTCCTATAAGCTTCAATTTCTTTTTTTATTTCTGGGTATTTAATTGCAAGTATTTGAGCTGCAAAAATAGCAGCATTTTTTGCTCCGGCCTTGCCTATGGCCATAGTTGCTACTGGTACTCCAGGAGGCATCTGAACAGTGGAAAGTAGAGCATCGATTCCGAAAAGTGTTGAAGAATTTATGGGAACTCCAATAACTGGTAAAGAGGTATAGCTAGCAATCACTCCCGCAAGGTGTGCACCATGACCCGCTCCGGCAATGATTACCTCTATTCCTCGGTCTGAAGCTTTTCTGGCATATTCACGTGTACGTTCGGGAGAACGATGAGCTGAGGCTACAATAACCTCGAATTTAATCTTAAATTTTTTTAGAATTTCTATTGCTTCTTCCATAACTGGTAAGTCGGAATCACTCCCCATTACAATCCCGACCTTTTTTTTCTCCGTATCCATATACTTATACTTTGGGGGCTTCGCCCCGAAACCCCCCTTTTATTCTTTTGAGTTAAATCTTAAAATAGCTTTTTCACCAGTTCACCAACTCGCTCACCCAGGGCTATACATTCACTCTCAACCCTACTATCAGGAGATCCGATTCCAACTGGGCCATAATGACCTCCTTTAGTTGAACCCTGGATGATCATACCATGAATAAGAAGAGCCTCGATAATAGAAATAATAGTGGTTTCATTACCTCCCCCGATACCTCCGGAAGTAGCGAAAGCTCCTCCTACCTTTCCATTTAATTTGCCAAAATGCTTTATACTCTTATCCACGAATTGTTTCATTTCTGATGCCATCACCCCAAAGTAAGTGGGCGAACCAAGAATTATACCTTCAACATCCAATAGCTCATCAACGTTTACTTCTTTTACTTTTTTAGTTTCTACTTCAACATTGGTTTTTCTAACTCCCTGCTCGACAAATTGAGCCATCTTTTCGGTATTACCGGTACGTTATAGTACCTTGGGCATATTTTACTTCCTTTTTAGTCTCGATTAAAAAATTGGTCCTTTGTTTTTATCCTCTTTTATTTTAAAGAATCAACAATTTTTTGAATCTCTATGCTTTCTCTTTTTATTTCTTCATTTCGAGGATTTAAACTTAAAGCTTTCTTTAATACTTCCAGTGCCTCGTTATACCAGCCTCCTTCTCGGTAATTTTTCCCCGCCAAGATATAAGCATCTTCTAATCCTCGGTCATATATTTCTTCACAGAGTTTTCTAAAGGACCCTTTACCATAAACGTGTTCATAGAGAGCTTCATTTTCTATTAGAAAACGGATTAATAATCCATCGTCCTTAAAATTGACAATAAGTTTTTGAAGTTGCTCTATCCCCCGCGAAAAAAGATATTGGAGATTATCCATTTCTTCAGCAGTACTTTCTTTAGCTCTGGTCATAATAGTTCGATATTCTTTTATTAACTCTTGAGAATTAATGTCTTTAGGAATTTTCTCATTATCAGTAAAGACCTTTCCTTCCTTTTGGTAAACCTCCAAAAGATAGACATCTTCTTTGAGTTTCATGCTTTCATGAAAAATTGAGCCCAGAGTCCAGTCAAAGATTTTCTCATAAAATTTGGAATCATCAGTTCGGAAAAGTAAATGAGAGATATCTTTTAAATTCCAAAGAGATCCCTTATTAATTTCAGTACCTATCCAAACCTCCAGTTTTTGAAAAGAAATTTGGCCTGATTTTTTATAGTTCTCGTAAAGTTCTTCAAAAAAAATTTTTGCCAGCAGCATCTGGTGCACAATTTCCTTTAACAATATCGATTTTCTCTCTTTTATCCACTCCCTCTTTTCTCGAGTAAGGTTTCTTTTTTTCTTTTCCATTGAAGTCACTTTTAATTTTTCTTTAGGGCTTTCCTACCAATGTCCTTCCTATAATATACACCTTCCCAGGTAATCTTGGATACCGCTTTATAGGACAGGCTAATAGCATCCGGGATAGTATCTCCTAAAGCAGTTACCCCCAGCACTCTTCCCCCATTAGTTATAATTTGGCTGTTTCTCCAGGCAGTTCCGGCATGAAAAACCTGAACATCTGGCAATCCCTCCACTTCTTCTAATCCTGATATAACTTTTCCTTTTTCGTAACTGCCTGGATAACCCGATGAGGCCATTACAACACAGACAGCAGCCCTATTATCCCATTCAATCGAAATCTCATGAAGGTTTTCAGCTATTATTGCTTCCAAAACCGGAAGCAGATCACTTTTCATCCTCATAAGTAAAGGCTGAGTCTCTGGATCACCAAACCGAGCATTAAATTCAAGCACCCAGGGCTCTCCATCCTTAATCATCAAACCAGCATAAAGAATCCCCTTATAAACCCGGTTTTCAACCGCCATTCCTTTTATGGTAGGAATCATTATCTTTTGCATTATTTTTTCCCTCACCTCCGGAGTAACTACGGGAGCAGGAGAATAGGCACCCATACCTCCAGTGTTAGGGCCTTGGTCTCCATCATAAATTGGCTTGTGATCTTGGGAGGAAGGCATTGGGATTAGGTTAAATCCATCAGTAAATACGATGAAAGATGCCTCTTCACCCTGAAGGAATTCTTCTATCACTACTCTTTTACCTGCATCTCCAAAAACTCTTTTTACCATAATCGTTTCAATTGCATCTAAGGCATCTTTTTCGGTCATCGCCAGGATAACTCCTTTTCCTGCAGCTAAACCATCTGCCTTGATTGCTAAGGGAGTTCCACGGTTTAAGACATATTTTTTTGCCTCTTCGGGAGTGGAAAATATTTGATAATCTGCGGTGGGAATTTGATGTCTTTTCATGAACTCTTTGGCAAAGGCTTTACTGCCCTCTAGTTCTGCTGCTCGAGAATCAGGACCACAGAT
>QMUP01000184.1 GCA_003660635.1 Candidatus Wolframiiraptor sp. | reverse complement strand
GATGCCGCAGCGGATAAATCCTCACCTCACCGGTCCATATCAGTTTTCCATAAACTTCGTTAAATTTCCCAGTGGTGGTTACTTCATACTTTTCTAGAAGGAATTTTGTTGAGAAGTATCCGAGGGGGACCAGTGTATCGGGCTCGACTATCTCGATTTCACGTTCGAGGAAATGGGAGCAGACGCGGATCTCCTCTTCTTTCGGCCTCCTGTTATGCGGCAGATGACATTTCACGAGATTCGTCATGTATATTTCTCCCCTATCGATTCCCGCCTCTTTTAGAAGATCATCCAGAACCTTGCCAGAAGGACCTACGAACATTCTGCCAGCTTCATTTTCTCTTGTGCCTGGAGACTGCGCTACAAGCATTATTCGGGAATCTGGGTTCCCTTCACCGCAAAGATGATTAATGCTCGTCTCGGCTAAACCACATTTCCTGCAAGATTTAATCTCCGCGCAAAGCCGTTTTAGCTCCACCGACTTTGAGCCATCCACAGCTTCTTTCGAGAATTAAAGTGGATTAAAGTTTTCTCTCGGTACCTAGCTCCGTCGATACTTCATAATGGGTTTTCACGCCCGCTCTTTTTGTTTTGAAAAAGAAAAATTAGGGAATGAGTGTTGGGCCGGGGTTTTTGACGCCCGTCTACTGGACCATGCTGATGAATTAGAGTCTAAACTCGGATAATGAAGATTCATCTGGAGATAAAAATAAAGAGATGAGCCTTTGCCGAACCTATGCTCGTTTTCTGCTTTCCCAAATGGAGAATATCTTCGCTGGAGCTATCGCGCCGAAGGCCATGGCCGATAGAACTATCGTCGAGGATGCTAGGATCATGAGCAATGGTGATGCCGATGCTTCCGCCAACGCGAATAAGATCAAGCCCATTATGAGGGCTGCCGAGGGGTAAAGCAATTTAATGTTAAACCGTTTACCCTTCCACCTCAGGATCAAGAATATGGAGACGACTATTGGAGCAGCATAAATCAATCCTATCAGCGAGGCCGCTACCAGGCCGGATATCAGGACTGCCAGCTCTGGGATAGTTGAGAATGGCTCAGCGGCTTGCTTCGACACATCTAAGGAGAACAGAAGCGGGTAGATCGAAGTCTTAACGATATCCCTTAGAGTGGGGTTCTCGTACTCGGCGTGGGCCACGTATGGGCTCCAAGAATAGTAAAACGCGTTGAAAGCCTTCATGAAATTCTCTCCCGCGAATGTCCTCGTCACAAACCCATCCCTGAAGTTCCTCAGGGCCTGGACTTGTGGAGCGATTTCGGATCCGAACGCGGCGGTGGCGATTAAGCATCTGAGTCCTCCGGCTTCGGTGACCGTGCTCGTTAAGGTGGAAGTCGCGGTCTCGGTAACGGTCTTAGTCTCAGTCTCCTTCTCGGTCGTGGTCTGAGTCGCCGTCACGGTCTCGGTAACGGTCTCGGCTGGAGACGTAGTAGTCTCAGTCATGGTTACGGTGGTCTCACCGGTTTCCGTCGCCGTGGTGGTTACCGTCGTGCCCTCGGTGACTGTCGATGTTACGGTCGAGGCCGATCCTGTTGCGGTCGTCGTTATGGTCGTGGTCACGGTCTCGGTTGCCTGCGGGACATAGGCTATCCAGTTTATCCAGTCGAAGGAAGCCGCGCATCCCTTAAACGTGTATAGTCCTATGCTTCCATAGGATAATCGGTCGTCATTCACGTTTATGAGCTCTTGATTATTAATCTTGACGACGAGGTTATCTCCCCTGGCTATGACGTTTAAGCTAAACCAATTATCTAGATCAATCGATTCCGGGATATCTGCCAATGCGAGCCTCGGGCCGGCTCCCGGGCCTTCGATCTCATCGACATACCATAAAGCCACCTTACGGCTATCCTTGTATACTGTTGCGAGATAATATTTTCTCAGATAGTAAATGTCTCCTACCTTGACCGGCTGTACCCTGAAGATTATCCCGCCTTCGCCGACGTCGACCTTCATGCTCGCCGTTACGCTGTAGTTTATGGGGCCGATGTATAGGATGAGGAAATAGTATGGGAGAATTGCTTTCACGAAGAAGGCATCGCTCGACTCAAGTTTGTAGAAGGTTCTCCCACCGCTAGAGATTATCTTGTAATTCGCGCTTCCACTTTCGCCGAGATCCTGAAGCCACATCCCCGGGCCATCAGAACCCGTATACGTGCCGGTAACGTAGTCATCGAAGTTATCCGCAGTCACAAACATCGCCACATCGGCTCCAGCTGCGGTCCCGATGGAGGCAGAGGCAAATAACAGCATCAACAAGGATGCGATAACGGCTTTTTTCCAATTCAAGCTATAAACCAAACAATTCACCACTTCTTTTTTAGCGGGCTAGCCTCAGCCCTCGATATAATAAACATTCCCGAAGACGAACCCCAAAGTCCGAATTCAAGCACTTTTACGAAAAAAGGGGGAAGTAGGGTTTTAGGCGGGATTTCTGCCTCTTGAGAGCCAGAGTGAGAGTATTTTCGTGGGCATGATCGCGCCTAAGGCTATGGCCGATAACACAACCATCGAGGACGCCAAGATCATCAATGCCGGGGAGGCGAATACCTCGGCCAATGCGAATAAAGTTAACCCCATTGTAAGCGCAGCCATGATGTACAGCGATCTAACGTTGAGATCCCCCCGCCTCCATCTAAGGATGACGAATACCAGAATAATCAGCGGCGAGATATAAAATAGACCTATCAATAGGCTGGCGACCAGCCCAGAGACCAGCACGGCGAATTCCGGAAACGCGGAGAAAGGCTTGGCGGCCTGCCTCGAGAGTTCGAGCGAGAACAGCAGCGGGTAAATGGAGGCCTTGATGAAATTCCTGAGAGCGGGGTTCTCGTACTCGGCCCGCGCCACGTAGGGGCTCCATGAGTAGTAGAATGTGTTGAATGCTTTCATGAAGTTTTCTCCGGCAAATGTCTTCATCACGAATTC
>QMUP01000183.1 GCA_003660635.1 Candidatus Wolframiiraptor sp. | reverse complement strand
CGTATTCGCAGATGGTGTACTTGTTGCAAAGGATGGAAAACTCGTGAAAGAAATTCCTCATCATCCGTTTCCAGAAGATTCTAAGAGAACCGTAAGGGTAAGAAAACTCCAAGAAGACGATTTCAGGATTAAGGCACCGCCCAATTCCGGAAAGAGAGTAAAGGTTAGGGTTATAGAACTCTCACCCCCCAGGGCCGAATTAAAGGAGGGAGCAAGATTTCTCCAAAGTGTTGTGACGAAGTTCTCGATAGAGGAACTGGAGGTTAAGGAAGGGTACGTAGATCCAGGAGACCTCGCCTTGATAGCGGTAATTGAAAGGCATGGGAAAACGGGGGATATCGCCAAGGGTTTCGTGAAAAATTCTGGGATTACTCGGGGGGCTGTCGCCACAACCATTTCACATGACTCTCATAACTTACTCGTAATGGGTAGGGATCCAAAGGATATGCTCGTGGCAGCGAATTGGATAGTCTCGTCTCAGGGAGGGGTCGTGGTCGCGAGGAATGGGGGGATAGTAGCGTCAATTGAGCTACCTGTAGCTGGTTTGATGTCTGAGGAGCCGATTCAAAAGGTGGCGGAGAAATTCGAGAATGTCCGGGAAGCGTTTAGAGAGATAGGCTTGATAGATCACCCCTATGCCCCGCCGATCTTCTTCCTAGCCCTCCCCGTCATTCCGGCGGCGAAGATAACCGATAAAGGGTTATTTGACGTAATGGCGCAGAAGCCGGTCGATCTCTTCGTACAGTAAGAACTCATTTTGGATTTCGAGAAAACCTAAATAGCTTAAATTGGAGGTCATACCCCTCGATGGGAGTGACCGTGGAGACTGAGGCGATCTTCGAGCCAGGATATGAGGATTATCGGCTTCCAGGAGCGGTATTCATAGAAGGACTTCCCGGAGTGGGGCTCGTGGCCAAGGTCGCCGTCGCCTACTTGATTAATAAACTGAAGGGTAAGAGGATTTGCCGATTCTATTCACCATTCTTTCCATCAACCTATTATGTCAAAAATGGCAAGCTGATACCGTATTTCGCGGACATATACTTGGTCGAGGAGCCGAGGCCTCTTCTACTTTTATATGGAAACGCCCAGCCTTCAAGTTATTACGGACAACATGAATTCTGCGAAAAAGTACTTGACGTGAGCTTAAAGCTCGGAGCCAACTTCATAATGACCCTCGGAGGATACGGAAAGGAGGTTGTAAGTAGGGTTAGAGCCATTTATCTATCATCGACGAGCGATGACATCATAAAGGAGGCTTTGAAGAAGTTGGACGCAGTCCTTTACGAGGGACAGATCATCGGAGCCGCCGGATTATTGATAATCATGGCCGGAGAATATGGGGTAGATAACCTTTCGCTACTAATCGAAGCAGGTGAGACGACTCCAGATTATCACGCCGCAAAGAGAGCGATAGAAGCCATCGATAAGCTGTTAGATTTAGGGATCCCAGTCGATGATGTTTATGGCATCTCACGAATATATAGAGAAGTTATTGAAAAAATTGAGAGTTGAGTGACTTGGTGATTTGGAGTTGAGTAAGGCAGCAACCCAGCCACGTGGAATTTACCTAGAAACTTTCTTCGGCACAGCTGAGATAGGATTATTCGCAGTACCCACCGAGAAGATATGCTTAATACCGCCTCAGCTGAAACCCCGTCAAAAGAAGCTCATCAAAGATGTCTTAGGAGTGGAAGTAATTCCGACCACGCTTGCCGGATCGATTCTCTTATCGCCTATGGCAGTTGGAAACAGTAACGGTATGGTCTTTTCAAAGATGGTTCTGGATGAGGAGCTAGAAATGATAAAAAAGAAAATCGGAGACCTGAATATTGGAGTACTTGAATGTAAATACACAGCGATAGGTAACCTGATCTTGGCAAACGATCACGCAGCCTTAGCGAGCTCTATTCTCCCTAAGAGGATTTTGAAAAAGATCGAGGACATATTGGGAGTCGAAGTGTTAACCGGAAAAGTGGCTGACAGGAGCTATGTAGGATCTCTAGCTGTGGTAACCAATATTGGAGGAGTAGTTTATGCGGAAGTAGCTGAGGAGGAAGAAAAATGGTTAAGCGATATATTCAAGGTAGACGTGATTCCTGGAACTGTGAATAATGGAGTAAAGTTCGTGAGAAGCGGGATAATAGCAAACAGTAAAGGGGCGATAATAGGGTCCATGACGACAGGTCCTGAACTAATGGCGATATCTAGGGGCTTGGGAGTTTAGAATCGGAGGAAGAGCTGTACGTGGGGTATTTCCCCGAGCCTTATTACGGCCTTTTCTGAGACCAATCCTTTCCTGATTAGATAGGATATTATGGATTCGCCGAGAAGATTTACTATGCCAGCTTGCTCCAAGTATTTGTCAAATTCATCACATTTAACCAGGAAACCGCCATAAAACGCCTTACTTACTTCAACGGAGAAGCTATCATTAACCCTTATCTTCTTGCCGAGCAGGTCCTCATCGCATGCGGCCACGACGACTTCTCCGGTTTTGGAATGATGGACCTTAACCCACACCTTTTTTGACGCCATCAGTTCGTCACAAGGGATAGACTCAAACCCTAATATAAGCAGATCCCCGAGAAATACTCAAAAAGCTTGACAAATATATTATTTAGGTTGCCAAATGGCTGAGAGTTCCAAGGAGGAATTGATGAATAGGATCGCCGGCGAAATAATTCTATCCCCATTTCCCGGGAAGACCATGAGAAAATGGAGAAATCTCTTCGAACTTACCCAAAGCGAGGTTGCGAGGCTGATGGGGATCTCTCCCTCTGTTTTAAGCGATTATGAAAATAATAGGAGACGTTCTCCGGGAACGCATTTTGTGAGGAGATTTGTCCAAGCTTTATTGGATGCGGATGTGAGAAAGGGCGGAGTTCACGTTAAGAGATACGCGGTATTTCATAGAAACCTGAGCGTGGCGGTCATAGATATGGATGAATAT
>QMUP01000182.1 GCA_003660635.1 Candidatus Wolframiiraptor sp. | reverse complement strand
TCCTTGACCTCCGTGATTAACTCCATTTCCTGACCCTCTTCACCCTGCTCCTCCACGATCTTGTAGTCCCTTAGCTTATCCGCTATCTCCTCCAGGCTCGTCTCAACCCTTATCTCGAATATCTTCGCCGCTAAAGGCATTCCATCATCCCAACTCATCTGCTCCTAATTATAGATTCGCTTAACAGCTTCTTGGCCTCGTAGGCGTGTCGCCCAGGGCCATAATAATCCTTTAGAAGGCGTGTGAACTTGAACCCTAAACTCCTGTAGAGTTCTAAGGCAGGGCGATTATCAACAGCCACTTCTAAGATTATTTCTACGCACCCCCACGCGGCAAATTCCGCCTCTATCTTCTTCATCAAGGCCTTAGCAATCCCCATCCTCCTGAAACGCGGATCCACGTTTATGGTATAGATCCTGCCAACCGTTTTACCTCCGATATTCTCAAGTCTCCCGATGATGAAACCCGCTAGAGAGCCATCGTCCATAACCGCCTTGAAGGATATGCACCGCGAATCCGTCAGGAGAAATCTGAGAGTTGCCTTGCTGTAGGCATCTTTACCGAAACATTTGACCTCGAGTTCGTGTAACTCCCTGAGATCCCCGGGGCCGGCCCTCTCAATCCTAAATTCGGGTGAAGCCATTAATCAAACCTATCCTTATATCTGGTCTAAGAAATTATTTATTGGTGTCTCGGCTTGGCAGGCGGAGATCTCGTCGTCTTAAAGCTGGGAGGATCTGTTATCACGGATAAGAGAAGACCATTTTCCCTGAACCGTGAGGTGATTAAGAGACTCGGCCGCGAGATATCTGAGGCATCTAATAATCCATTGATACTAATCCATGGTGGCGGATCCTATGCCCATCCAATAGCGAGAAAATACTCCGTGGCAGAAGGATTCAAAGATGAACATCATCTAAGGGGATTCATAGAGACCTCGATGGCCGTAAGGAAGCTCAGCTTAGATGTCGTCTCCTGCCTCGTTGACGGGGGGTTAAGAGCCGTATCGATTCCAGCGGCCGCCATATTCATCACGAGGTCGGGGGAAATTATGTCATGTAATCTCGAGCCCATCTTCTCAGCCATGAGAATTGGAGTGATCCCCGTTACCAGCGGAGACGTCGTCTTCGATAGAGATCTCGGGTTCACGGTTCTCTCAGGCGATACCATCGCATCCTATCTCGCGATAAGGCTCAGGGCGAAGAGGCTGATCTACGCCATAGACGTGGACGGAGTATATGTGAGAGATAGGGTGAGCGGGGAGGTGAGGGTGGCCGAGGAGATCTCAAGGGGCGTGAGGATAGAGCCTTTAGGTGAAGGGGGAGAAGACGTGACAGGCGGGATAGTGAATAAACTTGAGGAGGGGTTCGCGGCCGCCGAATCGGGGGTGGAGGTATTATTAGTAAATGGCCTAGTTGAGGGCAGGGTTAGGGACGCGATCTTGGGGAGAGAGGTTTTGGGGACCAGGCTTAAGCCTTGACTTCCTGCGGGGGTATCTCCAAGAATTCTTCTGGCTTGATCTTTTCCGCGAGCTCCGGGGTAAGTTCACCTCTCTCGACGAGAACCCTCTGGGTGAGGTACCAGAAGGCGTATGGGAGAGCGAGCCGCCCCCTATTATTCATGGGGATGACGAGATCTATGTCGGAGATCATGTTATCGGTGCTGCACATGGCTATCACCGGTATCCTCGCGATCTTCGCCTCGGTAACCGCCTGATTATCATATCTCGGATCCGATACAAGCACCAATTCTGGTTCAAGGTATGTCTTAAGCGATGGATTGGTGAAGGATCCTGGTTCAAATCGCTCGACTATCGGTATGCACTTGGTGAATTCGCAGAATTTTAGCACGGGCTTTGTCCCGTAAACGTGAGTCGATACCACGACGACATTTTCTGGCGGAAAATAGGAGATGAATTTAGCGGCGATGTTCAATCTCTCGATTGTCTTGTTTATGTCTATTAGGTAGACGCCGTCGGGTCGGAGTTTGAAGATGAATTTCTCCATGTGTTTGACCTTTATCCTCGACCCTATGTAGACCCCGTGTCTGACAAACAGCTCTTGAATTGTCTCCTTCGATTTCTCCTCTTCTCCGCTCATAGCTTCACCACCTTCTCCCAGCCAATTATCTCGCCTATCCTCAGAAGCTCGTTGGCCTTTGCGACGCGTTCTCCTCCGACCACGCCGGCCTTCAGCAGTTTCCCACCCCAACCAACTGCGAGTTGGGCGAGATATCCTTCGGGGGGTTCGCCTGAGCGGTGGGAGACGACTGGGACTATTCCCTTCTCGTGGGCGATCTTAACCGATTTCATGGCCGTTGTCAGGAGGCCGACTTGATTCGGCTTAACTATCAAGGCTTGGACTGCTCCCTTGTCCGCTGCCTCGCTCAGGATGTCGGGTCTGGTGACTATGAGGTCGTCTCCGCAGATCAGGGTCTTCCCCGCCACCATCTTGGATAACTCGACGAAGCCCTCCATGTCATTTTCATCCAGCGGGTCCTCGACGTAGAAGAGCTCATACCTATCAACCCACTCGGCAACCCTATTCATCTGTTCTTCACGTGTTAGTTCCACGCCCTCAGTTCTGTAGACATACCTCTGCTTCTTCGGATCCCAGAGGCTTGACGCGGCGACGTCCACCCCGACCCTGATCTTGAAGCCGAGTTCATCGGAGATCTCATCTGCGGCCTGCTTCAATATCTCGAGGCCGACCTCAGTCTTAACGGGTGGAGCATATGCGCCTTCATCACCTCTCCCAAGCGTGAACCCGCCTAAGTGCTTGTCGAGAAGCTTTCCAGCCCGCGCGTGGACTAGGAAATTCGCTTTGACCGCGTCGCCTATGTTCTTGGCTCCAATCGGGCTTACGAGCATCTCCTGCCAATCCGGGGCGCCTTTCCCTGCGTGTGCTCCTCCGCCTATCACGTTTCCGAGTGGAAACGGTAACTTGAACTCGTCGACGAGTTTTAGGTGCTCG
>QMUP01000181.1 GCA_003660635.1 Candidatus Wolframiiraptor sp. | reverse complement strand
TTGGCGAGGGGAAGAAGCCGGCTTGCGTTGAAGCATGCCCATATGAGGCGAAGTTATTCGGAGATTATGAGGAGATGCTCAAGATTGGGAAGGAGAGGGCTGAGAAGCTTGAGGGCGGGCTACTAGTATATCCTGGAGAGACAGTAGTTCTCTATGTCCTCACGAGAGATCAGCTGAACTTGCTGAAAGCCGAGTACGTACTTGAGGAAGCGTATCCAAGCCGGTCTAGGAGCTTAATGGATTTGATGAAATACTCAAGAATTGGCGCTGCAGTCCTATTTGCTGGCTCAATAATCTACTTCGTGAATTGGAGGAAGAAGAGGATGAGCAAGATCTCAGGGGGTGAGGGATAATGTCTTCGAGAATCTCCACCAAGCCTCTAGGACTCCTAGAGATGCTCTTCAAGTGGTCCTACAAAACCTATCCAGACATCCTAGTATTCCATCTCGGAATGTTAGGAGAGCTAGTGACCGGCGCCTTGATCGAGCTCTCAAGCATCTTTGGCGGCGGCTGGATCCTGAGCTGGATTCATGGAGGGTTTGGAGCGATATTGATCGTCGGAGGGCTAGCGATCCTCATGAGATATCTTACGAGCAAGCCATTTAGACTCGCTAGTGATCCCATGATAATCATAGACACACTCTTTGTAGCCGTGATCTCAGTCTCTGGAACATTCATGTCCTTAGTGAATCTCGGCTTCATGGAGCCGGCTCAAAACCCATGGCCATTAATTCACGTAGTCTCGGTTTATCTCTGGTTCGTGATCTCGCTTTTTGGAGGGGGTGCTGCGAGGCATGCTATGGGACTACTTATCTGGAGAATTAGTGGAAAAGACTCGAGTAATATAGAGCTTGCTAGAAATGCGTGCATGAAGTGCGGAGAATGCATTAAGGTGTGCTCGAAGGTCACTAAGAAGGACTATGAAGAGACCCCAGTTGCTAGGATAAGGGATCTCCTAATGAACTATGATCTCTTATTCGAGAGCCCCCAATCATCAGATGTTAAGAGAATCATAGATGAGACGATATATGGTGATTGCCGATGGTGCAAGCTATGCACGAGATCATGTCCAATAGCTTGGGATAAGCCTGAGATGCTTAAGGAGCTTGTCGAGAGCTTAAGGGGGCTTTCGGTAAACTTAAAAATAAAGCCTTGAAGAGATGAATCTGATATGGAGAGGCGGATTAAAAGGAGAGAGCTGATCAAAGGTCTTGGAAGCGGAATAGCTGTTGGTTTAATCACAGCCGGTGCGATAGCTTATGCATTCCCGAGGGAGGTCAGGATAAAGATTCCTGGACCAACCATTACCGAGAAATTCACCAAGACCAAGACGAAGGTGTTAACTAAAACGATTACAAAGTTCGCTACAGAGCTAACCGAGGCCACGGCCGTGACAACCGTGACTAAGATGCCTATCATGCCGGAGCTTATGCAAATCTTCAAACAGTTGATTCCAGATGCAGCTGAGTTTAAGCCCGTCATGAAAGATGATGTCGTGATGTTCTTTGAAGCTTATGACGAGGACGGAGCCCTGATGGGCTATACATTCTTGGGTCAGGAGATGGGATATGCGGCTCCGATAGTTGTTGCTGGAGCGGTTGACCTAGATTATAAGATAATAGATGTCGCTGTGATAAAGCATTCCGAAACCCCGAGGATAGGTGATAGAATCCAGATAGATCGAGACTTCTTAAAGCAGTTTAAGGGTCTAACGGTCGAGGAGCTTAAGCTATCGACTGAGGGAGGTAAGGTCGATGCGATAACGGGAGTCACCATCTCATCAAAGGCCGTGGTCGATGCTATCAGGAAGAAGCTTGAGGAGATAATCGCGGAGACATCAAAGTAGCTATGAGAGAACTCATAATCGAGAGAAAGGAGATTCTTCTAGGAACGAATGTGACGATAAAGGTCATCGAACCTGATCTAGAGCGGGCTATAGAAGCCATTAAGTCCGCCTTCAATGAAATTAGGAGAATCGAAGAGATCATGAGCGAGTTCAGGGGCGATAGCGAGGTCTCCATACTAAACCATGCGAAGTTCATAAAGAACCCGAGTAAAGATCTAGTTTATGTGTTGAGGAAGTCTGAGGAATATTTTGAGATCAGCGATGGTGCATTTGATATAATGGCATCAACTAAGCCCCGTCCAAGGATGACCATAAAGGATGATGAAATCAGGGTCAACTGTAGCTCGAAGATCAATATATCTCTCGGCGGGATAGCTAAAGGATATGCCGTCGATAGGGCCATCGAGGTTCTTCAAGGCTTAGGTATAAGGAGGGCATTAATCGATGCTGGAGGAGATATAAGAGTTCTCGATGGAAAATCCGATAAGCATTTGTGGACGATAGGGATAAGAGACCCGACTAGGAAGGAGAGCTTTACAACCATGATCAAGCTATTCGATAAGTCCGTTGCCACAAGCGGGACCTACGGCAAGACCAAGATAATCGATCCAAGAACTGGAGAATTGATCAAGGACCCGGTGAGCGCAACAGTGATAGCCGATAAAGCCATAGATGCCGATACATTATCAACTCTCAGCATAATATCCCCCGAGATAGGTCTGAGAATTGTTAAGAGGCTCGGATTCGAGGCTCTTATAATTTATCAATCGGGAAAAATCCTTAAGACCTCTGGATTCAAGGGATATGAAGTTTAGGCTTACAACCTCTTCAAAGGGATGGCATTATTTTAGGGTATTTTGATCCGCTTCCCAATATTCGTGCAAAACGCTTATAAATGCTTATAACGGGTATATTATCGCTCTTACTAGGGGTGTAAAAATGTCTGAAGAACGCTCTTTAGAATCTCAAAAAGATCGTATATCTCGTAGGCAGTTTGTCGCCGGAGCAGCCACTGCGATAGTCTCCGCGGTCGTTGGAGGGATAGTGGGAAGTCAAGCATTCCCGAAAACAGTCACCGAAACTGCCACCAGAGAGGTGACTAAAATCTCAACGTCCACGGCAACGGTCTC
>QMUP01000180.1 GCA_003660635.1 Candidatus Wolframiiraptor sp. | reverse complement strand
GCCTCGACTAAGAGGATTGAGGAGCTGCTTAAACGGCTCTCAAGAGATTACACGATAGTGATCGTCACGCATAACGTTCATCAGGCCATGAGGCTCGCCGAACACGTGGTCTTCATCTTTGAGGGAAGGATCGTCGAGCAGGGAGATGCTGAAGAGATCTTCAAGAACCCGAGGAGCATCCTCACGAAAGCATACATAAAGGGAGACTTCAGCTAAATCTCCACCCTTAACAAAGTTAGAGGTTTTGAGTCTGTTTAGAAGGTTATTGAGGTGCGGGTTCTCCTAAGCTTTCCCCGCCTCTTCATATCCCGATACTTATCGAGGATCTTCTCCCAGCCTTCTCCGACTAGGATGGGCTTCCCTTCCTCGACCGCGTCCACGATCAACGGATTCCCTCGCTCGAGCATCTTCAACGCCTCCTCCAAGGTATATGGATGCGGCTCGATCGGAATCCTTATCCCCTCGGTTAGGTCGAGTAGGGTCTTCAACCTATCGAGATATGGTTCGTTGAAGTCGCCTATCAGAAGAAGATCATAGTCGCTCCATGGGCCATGGTCTCCCCTAGCCCTAGACCCGAAGAAGATCGCGGCGTGAAGCTTCACCCTTCGCGAGATCCTCTTAACGTATTCTCTGAGCTCATCGCTCATGCCCGCTCAGCCTCCTCGAGGCGAACTCCACTATTCTCTCAGCGCATTCTATCGCCTTCATCGATGTCTCAAGATCATATGCCTCATGCGCAGTCCCCGCTGGATGAGCATTCGGATACCGGGATGGGATATAATGTCTATCGAGTTCCCGGGCATCGCCGAGGAGCCTTTCAGCCTCATCATCTCCCGATTTCTCGATATATCTCTCGAGGAGGATTCTGACGCTGTGGCCCCATGGCGCCTCATTCAAGCTATAGATCAGGGCTTTCACCGCTTTCTCGGCTGCCTGCTGGGCATAGAAGCAGGCGGCATTATACCTTGCCCTCTCGTGAAGATCTCGCGCCGTGCCTAGGTCCCATCTCGCCTCTTTGAGCCATCGCCTTGACTCCTCCCTCATACACGATAAGTGCTATGGATCTCGATAAGAAAGTTTTCTGAGCCTTGGATGCAGGGGATTGAGGCTAAAAATGTTAAGGGGCTGGAGTAGGCGACAGCTTTAAAGTATTCTTCAATCCTTCTTTTAGGGGTATGGGAGGCTTCAGGTTTCTCGAGCATATGAGCGATGCGTTTATCGAGGCTTGGGGAGATAGCCTTGAGGAAGCTTATGTCGAGGCGGCCAAGGCGTTCTATGAGCTCGTCTCGTCGATGAGCGGGGTTGAGCCTAGGGTTGAGAAGATTGTTGAGGCCAGAGGCAGGGATCTTCAAGAGCTCCTCTATGATATGCTTGAGAAGCTGATAATCCTATTCGATTCTGAGGGATTCTTGGCTTCGAAGATCACGGTTGAGGAGCTTAAGCTCGGAGGGGAAGAGAATTATCTGAGGCTAAGACTTCTCGGAGAGCCATATGATCCCGAGAAGCATAGGCATGGAATCCACGTTAAGGCGGTTACTTATCACTTGATGGAGATAAGGTCTGAGGATTCTAAGAAGATCTTGAGGTTCTTGCTGGATATCTAAAAGGTGGTTTTGATGAGGTTTAAGCTCATAATCTTACTCGTTCTCCTCGCATCAACATTTTCATCCATATTTGTTCAGCCTGTTTCCTCTATCTCCCAACCGAGATATTTGGAGAATGTTCCGAAGCTGAGTCCAGATCTAATAGTCTATCATTCTGGACACCTTTATGTCCATGATGTGGTTAAGGCGGTTATTGCGATAATAGATCTCGAGACAGGCGAGATTAGGGAGATTAATTCTCCTAGGATGTTGAAGAAGTTCACGGTGTCTGGGGATAAGATCATCTTATTGACCTCTGATGGGAGGGTCTTGGTCGAGGACCTAGAGAAGTCGAGGTCTATGAAGCTTGAACTCTCGGTGCCAGCCGATGACTTAGAGGTTTCAAACAGCTCTCTCTGGATAAGTATCCCTATGCTTAACCTGCTTAGATGCTATGATTTGGAGAATCTTGAACGCGTTAAGGAAGTTAGGGTTAGGATCGCTTCTGGATTGGATAAGTTCTCGATAATGGGCGACGTTCTCTGGGCGATTTTAAGAGATTATAAGACTCTCATGAGATATGATCTTTCAAAGGGTTTGAATTCGACGAAGAAGTTTGAGGATTATCTTCAAACGGTTGAGGCGTTTGAAGGCGGAGCCTTGATGGCCACGGCTAAGGATGAGGTGATGACCTTGGATGATGATCTTAAGGTTATGGGTGTTTGGAAGCTTGAGAGCGGATCATCTACTGGGATAATTCTCCATAGGCTTGAGGATGGTAGGATCATCTATGTCTCTCCATCTAGATGGGTTGTGGGAGAGATCGAGGGAGAGGAGATTAGGGAAATCAAGGTTGAGGGTAGGATTGGTGGAGCATCTCCAGCCGAGGATAGGATCTGGTTCACAGAGACAAAGCATGGTAAGATTGGGTGGATCTCATACTCTAGGCCTCCGAAGATCTTGAAGGTTAAGGTGGAGGAGCTCGAGCTGGATCATTATAGGGGTAGGGTTAGGGTCGAGGATCCGGATGGTGATCTCCAGGGCGTAAACCTGACTATTCGTCACCGTTCTCAGCTTCCAGGAGTTCCGGGGAAAGTTGAGAGGATTGAGATGACTAAGGGTGAGGATTATTGGTGGGAGGCTGAGTTTAAGCTTAAGCCTGGTGAGAAGGTTGAGGTTTCGGCTGAGGCTTTGGATGAGGCTGGGAATAAGGGTTTGGGTGAGAAGGTTGAGTTTGAGGCTAGGAAGATGACCATGACCACGGCCACGACCCTCAAGACCACGACGAGCATTGAAGTGAATTGGATTCAGCAGAACCTCTATCTGGTCGCGAGCTCCCTCTTACTCTTGATCCCGATCCTCTTAGCGGTCGCATTCTTCAAGGCTGGTGGAAAGAG
>QMUP01000179.1 GCA_003660635.1 Candidatus Wolframiiraptor sp. | reverse complement strand
GTAAAATTTGATTACTTTGTCATTTTGATTGCAAATAGTGGTGATGATCATGATACTACTTAATTACCCAAGACCTGATTTTCGAAGAAAAAATTGGATTGATCTGACAGGAAAATGGCTATTTCATTTTGATTATAAAGAGAGATTAACATTTGAAAATGCAAAGGATCTAGATATGTATACTTATGAAATTAATGTCCCCTACCCCTATCAGAGTACATTGAGTGGCATTGGCGCAGATGTAGAGTGCGATGCTATATGGTATGCCTGTCAATTCTCAGTCTCTCCTCATCATCTAAAATCATATAAGACATTTTTAATAAAATTCGGTGCTGTTGACTATGAGTCACATGTTTGGCTTAATGAAAAATATCTAGGAAAGCATATAGGCGGATATGATCCATTCTCATTTAACATTTCCGATATCGTCGAAAATGAGAATACCTTGATTCTGAAAGTTATTGATAGACATGGCGACCAACCCAGAGGAAAACAAGCAAAGAGAGGCGAAAAGCCGAGTGGTATTATTTATACAAAAGTTACTGGGATATGGCAACCCGTGTGGCTTGAAATGATAAAAGGGAAAACATACATCGAAAACTATCAAATAATCATAGAATCCAGTAAGAGCTTTATTCTTAGAGTTCAAATGGGAGGTAAAATGAAAGAGGATTTATCACTTGAGGTGTCAATCACATCTGGAGGGACCTCGATAGAACAACGTGTCATAAGGCTGAAACAAATGATAGTAGAGGAGAAAATAGAACTTGAAGACCCAATCTTATGGAGCCCAGATGACCCCCATCTCTATGATCTGAAATTGACGCTTAAGCATGACGAGGAAATTTTAGATGAGGTAGAGGGGTACTTTGGCTTAAGGGAAATCAGTATAAAGGGAGATAAGATTCTATTTAATGGAAAGCCCATATACCTGCAAATGGTGTTAGATCAAGGCTATTATCTAGATGGAATTTATACGCCTAAGCGTGTTGAAGATTTCTTAAGCGATCTCAAAAATGTTATAGAGATGGGCTTTAATGGTGTGAGAGCTCATCAAAAACCTCCAGATCCCAGATACCTTTACATAGCTGACTCATTAGGTGTGCTAGTTTGGGAAGAGATGGCTGACTGGGGTATGAGCTTAAAGAAAGAAAACCTTGAAATTTTCTTATCGCAGTGGAGGAACATAATAAAAAGAGACTTTAATCACCCAAGCGTTATAACATGGGTTCCATTCAATGAGAGAATAGAGCCTACTAAAAGCGAAGAGGCAAGAAAGTTTATTTTAACAGTCTTTGAAGAAACTAAAAAGTTAGATCCAACAAGGCCAGTTATAGATTCAAGCGGCTGGACTCATGTAAAAACTGACATAATGGATATTCATGATTATCTATATTGCATGAATACAGGACGGGAGTATTCGGAGATTTTAAACTATGAGGAGTTATGGAAACCAATTATTGAGGGAACCGAGTTAATAGAGATAGGGTCAGAGCCTTTCCGTATTTCGATCCCCGGAACGTATAAAAAACAACCAATAGTTATCAGTGAGTTCGGCGGCTGGGGAATAGAAGGACAAAAGCCAGTAATTGATAGAAAACCATATGTCTATGCAAAATTATATGACTCCTTTAGGTTACAAGCGAAATTTGAAGAAATTGTCAAAGCAATAGCTTTGGCATCTCACATTTCTGGGTATTGCTACACTCAGCTTTATGATGTAGAGGGCGAGCTAAACGGTCTACTAACATACAACAGAAAATGGAAGATAGATCCTCAAAAGATAAGAAAAGCGAACAACGAAGCTTTAAGAATATGGAAAGAAAAAGTAATGGAATAGTTTATTTCTTCTTCTCTCTTTTTAATTCTCTTGCTGGTATAAGTGGAATCACCGTAAGTAATATCAATAACGCGGCTGCCATAAAGATTATTGGCGTTGGAATATATCCTGGTTGTCCATCGATTATTGTAGGAATCCCATATTCTGATGCCAACCAACCTCCTATTAATGGTCCGGGAATCATTGTAAATAGAACAGTAAATAATATGAAATATCCACTAAATTGTCCTCGCTTCTCTTCAGGGTAAAGATCCTTTATCCAAGTGCCAGAAGATATAGACCAAGTAGTCATAAAGAACAACCAGAGGGTTCCTGTTATGAATAGCAGAACTATATCTGTAGAGATAGCAAAAAGGAACAATGAGATACTTTCCATGAAAATTGATACGACCGCTATCTTTTTTCGACCTATTTTATCTGTAAGAATTCCTATTGGATATGATGCTATAATTGAGACCAAGAGAGCAAAAAATATCAGAAGCGATGCTACTTCTAAGCTTAACTTTATGTAATGCTGAAGATATATGATGATGAAAGGGAAAAAGACGTTGACTGCCATGCCCCAAAGCCCCGCTCCCGTCAGTACCAAGAAATAATCCTTATACTCCTTTATCTTTTCTCTTCTAAAAGTACTCTTTATATGTTCCCAGATACTTATATTCAATGGCTTTAAATTTTCAGGTTCCGGCGCAAGTATAGCTCCTGTTACGCCAAAAACACCTACAAGAGCACCAACTATGTAGAAGAATATAAAGTAGCCAAACCATTTAATTATGAATCCAGAAGCACCATAAGTAAGTAGTGCAGCAAGTAAAGTCATTATTTGAACTAGGCCAACAGCCTTACCTCGATTCTCTAAGGTTGTAACATCAGTAACATAAGCATTGAATGTAGCGTCATATGCAGTAGATCCAAAGAATGTCATTATACAGTCAAATAGAATTGCAATGAACACAGCTATAGCCTCAGGTCTAAGTAGTGCAGCAAGGGGGAATATTGCAGTTGTGACAGTCCACGCTATATATCCAACAAGTAGAAATATTTTCCTTTTACCCTTAATATCACTCAGAGATCCCATAAATATAGTAGTTATTGTTGCTACGGCAGCGCTCGCTGCAACCATGTATGAAACATACATAGGCACCG
>QMUP01000178.1 GCA_003660635.1 Candidatus Wolframiiraptor sp. | reverse complement strand
TCCATAAGTTTTAACGTGGATTAATGGGACACCCTTATTGTCATAGTCCAGAGAGAAGGAGCATGCGCTTCCTATTTCTAAAGGCTCTGGCTCAGTCTCTATTATGAAGCTTACATCTTCCTCTACTTGAAAATTTGACAAATGCGGAATCTTTTTCTTCCTACGCATTTCAATTCCCTTTAAAGAAACAAGGGAAAAGAAGAATTAAGGGTTGTGAATTCACAGCTAACTGTGAAAAAATGTATTCAGAATCAAAATTCAATTTACATATTATGAAGCCATAAGTTGCGTTGTTTCTGTGGTAAACAAACAAAGCTCTCAAAGAATCAATAAATGCGGGTTCAAAATTCTCCGGACACCATGAACACTGAAAGCACAATCCTCATAATATTTTACGGGTAAAGGCTTGCTTGTTCTGGGATGAAAATAGGGGTTTAGGTTTTTGTTTCTTTAGACGTTTTTTCTTTGCGAGGATTATGGCTATTACAGAGAGGAGCATGAATAGTGGCAGGATTTTGGCTGTTGGGAGCTCTGGGATTACAATGGTTATTTGATGTGTTGAGTGGGTGTAGTTGACGTATATGTAAGTGTTTTCGTTGTCTGTCCAGTTTCTGAAGGGCCAGGGCTCGCCGTTTAATAGAACTGTATAGTTTCCATGCCATAAGTCTTCCACTATTATGTTTGGGATTGTTATCCTACAGAAGCCTGCCGTTTCATCCACGCCAGTAACGTTGAAACTTATCGTTTTCAGGGTTGTGTTGAGCTGAAAGTTTGATACTGTAGAATTGCTAACAACATCAACATTACATTCTTGCCCATTCCAAATGCCAGCATCAAACGTGTTAAACGAACCCATTAGCGGATAACGATCTATGTTATTATCATCAATGACGTATGGCGTATCGCCTATTCCATCACCATCCGCATCTGTGCCCTTGTAGTCGTTCCAGTAGTTACCGCCAGAAGGATAACCATTATCCCAAAAATTAACTGAAGGTGAAAACCTCTCCGGATAATCCCATGCAAAATCGTGCACATGTCGGGTATTATTGATGAAGTTGTTGTGGTAAAATTTGTTGTTTGTAGAATTATAGAGTTCGATGCCATCATGCCTGGTGTCTGTTACATTGTTTCCGCTTATGCAGTTATTTGAAGAGTGGCTGAGCGTAATGCCATAATGGTTGTTTACTATGCTGTTTTCGGCAATAATGTTATTTGAAGAGGAGGAGAGCTTGATGCCATAACGATTGTTTACTATGCTGTTTCCAAAAATAACGTTACTTGAAGAATTTCCGAGTCCAATACCATACTCGTGACCATAATAGTTGTTGTATGCTATATAGTTTTCAGAAACAACGATATTCGAACAACCATGTAGATGAATGCCACCATAGCTGTCTGTTATGTTGTTTTTGGTTATTGTTGAGTTTTTGGTGTAGGCAAATAGTATACCTTGCCCCATATTTTTTAATTCCAACCCTTCCACAGTGACGTTTGTCGAGTTTACCAGCGCCAAATATCCGATGTTCGGATACGTAGAAGAGTTTATTATAAGGTTCTTTTGGTTAATAAGATAGTACACCGGCTTGCCGTTCACAGTGTTCGAAATATCCACATCCTGAATAAAATGTGAAAGTAAACTACCATAAACTGCAAAGCTGTAGTGATTGCTTACTATGCTGTTATTTCTAAACACATTATTAGGAGAACACTGAAGCAAGATGCCGTGATAGGCGTTGTATTTTATGTTGTTTCCAGAAATAACGTTATTTGAAGAACCATAAAGATGGAGGCCATCGTTGCGGTTGTCTATGTAGTTTCCAGAAATGAGGTTATTCGAAGAACTATGGAGAAATACGCCAAAGTCGTTATTTACTATGTTGTTTTCAGAAATAACGACATTCGAAGAATCCTCTAAATATATGCCATCCTCGTTGTTTGCTGTTATTTTGTTCCCGCTAATGCTGTCGTTTGAAGAATGGTGGAGCCAGATGCCATATCGGTTGTTTGCTGTTATGCTGCACCCAATTATGCTGTTGTTTGAAGAATAGTATAGCACGATGCCATAATAGAATTTTGTGATTGTTATGTTTTTGATTGTTACATTGCTTCTGTAAGACAAATCTACTCCTTTATATGGATACTCTCCCGTTCCTTGAAGCGTATATCCCGCGCCGTCAATTATTATATCGTCTCTTTCTACGATAATTCCATCTTCAGAACTTGTAATATTATCAATTAACGTGTATGTTATGTTATCGTAAGTTATTATTGGTGCGTCTGATGGGTCTATGCTTCCATCAGCCCTAATATAAACTGTTCCAGTCCATGTGCTTTTAGCTGGCTTGATGTTAATCGCCAAAGAGAACATGCCAACTAAAAGCAGTGTCAACATTACTACAGAAATAACTTTCTTCAACATTTTCCTTCTCCTAAAAATACGTCCTACAGTTTAACAACTTAAACCTTATGAAGAAAATTTCTACATACACAAAGCTATTTTCCGGAATTTCTATCTGGAATGATGTTTTTCAATTCTTCAAGTTTTGCTTCGGCCTTGGCTATTCGCTGCTTCAACTCTAAATTTTCGGCTGTTAAGCCGTTTATCAAAGCTGCAATTACCTATTTCTTTCCTCAATTTCATGCTTCAGACTTGAAACTTCCTCGGCTTCTGTGAACACTCAGCTTCCACGCATACGCTTAGGTTGTTAATTTGAAATTAGGATTAACTATCCAATGTAGCTTGTTGAAGATAGCTCATTCAGTATCTTCATAATTATTTCCTTAATTTCCTCAACTGTTAATTCTCTTCCAATTTTCTGTTCTTTAGCCATTATTTCCTCAACTATTCTATTAACAAGTGTGTAAGTACCGTTTTCTATCTCTTTTTCTGTGAGAATTCGTCTAACTTTGGGATTATCCTTAATTAAGCTATAGAATCTTCTGTAGAAAATTTCTGTCAACTTTCTTTTTCTGTCAAGCCTTTTCTCGTGA
>QMUP01000177.1 GCA_003660635.1 Candidatus Wolframiiraptor sp. | reverse complement strand
TCTACTTGAATGTAGTCAGAGACGGGGGATGATTTCTCGAGGGCCTTTATCCAATCCGGGTTCGGGTAGACCCGCTCCTTAACTTCGCTAAAATCTAGCCAGTTCCGTAGGGCCTGTATTCCTCCATAGGTTGCGCATGAACCGACCGCGACAACGATCTTAGAGTTCTCTCGGATCTCCTTTACGAGTTCAACCTCCTGCGGTGTGGAAACCGAGCCCTCTATTAATGCCACATCATATGGGCCTGGGCTTGTTTTGCTGCTGGCCTCAAGGAAATATGCTATCTCGATTTTCTCAGTTAAGGCTAGTAGATCCTCGCCCAAGTCTATTATTTGTTGCTGGCATCCACTGCATGATGATAGCTTGAAAACCGCTAAACGGATTTTCTTATCACCACTCATATCTGATCCACCCAGAAGTATCTCTTAATCAGCCAGTAGGGGAATACCGGCCCGTGCCTGCAAACGAAGTATGGGCCGACTTGACAGTGCCCGCATAATCCAACGCCGCATTTCATCCTCCTCTCAAGTGATAAATATATTTGGTTATCCTTGAATCCCGCTTCCTGTAGAGCCTTAACTGTGAATCTCATCATTATCTCGGGCCCACAGACTAAAGCTATAGTCTTTTCGGGGTCGATTCTCGCCTTCGGAATAAGGGTGGTGACGACTCCCACGTTCCCCTTCCACTTTTCATCCCCGCGGTCAACGGTTACGAGGAACTCCGTGTTCGGGATCGCCTGATACGACTCAAATTCGTATCGGTAAAGAAGTAGGTCTGGGGTCCTAGAGCCATATAGCAACGTGAGTTTTCCATATTTCTCCCTGTTCTTCTTTATCTCCATTATCACCCCTCTTAGCGGCGCGAGTCCGATTCCTCCAGCCACTATCAATACATCTTTTCCTTCAAGCCTCTCCATGGGCCATCCTTTACCATAAGGTCCCCTTATTCCTACTTTGTCGCCCTCCTTGAGCTTAAACAGATACTCAGTGAGTACTCCGACCGATCTAATCGTTTGACCTATGGTCTTTCCATCACCGCATTCACATATCGATACAGGAGCTTCTCCAACGCCTGGGATGCATATTTCCGTGAATTGTCCTGGTTTGGGTTTTTCCGGTAATTTCTTTTCGATCTCGAAATAGAATGTCTTAGTGTCGGGGGTCTCGGTTATGATCTTTTTTATTGTCGCTGGGATCGGGGTTAATGGGGTATAAGTTACCTCCTGCATTTCTCCTCAGCCTCCCTTACCACGCTTGAAACCACATCTCGGAGATCTATCCCGGCCGGACACCAAGTTATGCACCTTCCACATCCGACGCATCCGAAGCTTCCAAACTGCCTGAGCCAGTAAACAAACTTGTGCAGAACCCAGTGTCTGTATCTTGCCCATAAATCTTTTCGAAAGTGTCCAGCCGCGACTTGGGCGTAACTATAACTGTGACATCCATCCCAGATCCTAATTCTCTTAGCTGAGCCATCAAATTCGGGTTCATCTACTATGTCGAAGCAGAAACAGGTCGGGCAAACCATGTTACAGTTTGCGCATCCGAGGCATTTCTCGGCCACCTGCTTATAAACCTCGGATTCGATGTTAGATTCGAGAATTTCTGGGAGATTGCCAAGCGTGAATTCTGTTCTCGCCTTCTTCGCCGCCTCGGCAACTACCTCTCTAAGTCTATCCAAGATCTCTCCATCGGCGGGTTCTAGTTCCAGTTCACTCAGTAACTCGACTCCTAGATCGCTCCCAGGCTGAAACAATACAACATCATCTAGTCTAGTGTACGCTATATCGAAGCCGTGAGTAGCTGTAGGCCCGGTCCCCATGGTCGCGCAAAAACACGTGTCGCCTGGATCTGTGCAATTCTCTACGATTATTAGGAGGTTCTCCCTTGTATTCAGGTAGTATTGATCTCCTAATGATCCCTGGACCTCATCCATGATCTTAATCGCGGCTAGATCACACGGCTTTATCCCGAAGAAGGCTGTCTTTGGAAATTCATAGGCAGGATACTCAATACTCCAATCAGGTTTGATCTTGAATAAAACTAGTTCTGGCGGATAAAGGTAACGTTTCGGAGAATCGGGGCCATTTCGGAAATATTTTTCCTCCTTCGACAATCTGTAATATCCCGGCGCCTGTTTATCGCCATACCCATATGGTATCTCTTCAAATTTTTTGAGCATCGTTAGTCTAACGGCATCGCCGTCGATTTTCGGGCCGATTATTCTATAATTTCTCTTTTTAATTTCCTCGAAAAGCGTCTCGAGGCTCCTGAGTGATCCGGAATAGATTGATCCGAGGAACAATTTTCAAGTGGATGAATGCTGATAAGCAAGATTTAAGTTTAAGGTTTGGTGTTCCATTTTCAACATATTCTTGGTACCGGGTCTCCGAGGGGCATTGGGAGATATCTGAGCCCCCCAATCTCGGTTTTAACTACGACCCCCTCATATTCATTTGTAAATTCGCCGATTATCTCCGCCTTCTTTCCTAATGGATGGGATCGTAAGACCTCTAATATGTCACGGGCTATTTCTGGAGGCGCTGCTAAGACCACTTTCCCCTCATTCGCTAGCTCTAGGGGGTCTATTCCGAGGATTTCTGAGGCGGCGCGGACGCCTTCGCTGACTGGTATTTTTTCTTCCTCTATGATCATCCCGATTTTCGTCACTTCGCTCCATTCATTGAGGAGGGATGCCAAACCCCCTCTAGTAGGATCTTTTGCGGCGACGATCCCTCCGACCTCGAGTATTTCATCAATGAGGTGATTGAGAGGAGCCGCATCCGATTTTATGTTCGGCGCTTCGAACCCGAGTTCCCCCCTCGCGATCATTATGGACATGGCGTGCTCTCCTACAGGGCCGGATACGATTACTTTATCACCCGGCCGGATATTCCTCGGATCAAGCCATCTAGAATTCAGGGATCTCCCATCCCCTTCCACGACCTTCTTAAGGTTTTTTTCTAGCAGCGGATTCCGTATCCCTATTCCAGCCGTGTTTATCAC
>QMUP01000176.1 GCA_003660635.1 Candidatus Wolframiiraptor sp. | reverse complement strand
ATGATGTGAAGTTTAGAGGTATTCGGTTAGTGGACATGGTTTTGTTAGGTCTTTTTTGATTTTTGTTATTTTTTTGAATTCTTCTTTGATGTATTCTTTTTTCTTTAGGTATTTGGCGACTTCTTTTTCTTTGATGACTTCTTTTAGCCTGTTGGTTTCTATGCTTATTTGTTCTGCGTTGAACATGGATTGTGCTGTTCTTCTTCTGTGGGTTGATTTATCTAGGAGTAGTTCTAGGTTGATGTTTGTGTCGGGTGGGTATATTTTTCTTAGTGTGTTTTTGTCTTGGATTTTGTAGTAGCCGTAGTCTTCTTTGTTGAATATTCTAAGGTTTTTTACTTCTTCTATTCGGGGGCCTCCCAGTCTTCTTCTTGCTTCTTCTGGGATTCTTGGTGGTAGGTGGTTTTCTCCGAGTGAATCGATTCCAAATCCGTATGAGAGGACGTCTTTGGCTGGTATTACTGGTGCTCTTTTTAGTGGTCTGCCTATGTTCATGTTGGTTGCATGTAGGAAGGCGTCTATGTTTTTTAGTGTTCTTTGGAGTTGGCTTATGTTTTGGATTAGGCTTGTTGATGCTCTTCCATCGAAATCTAAGCAATAAGCTGTTATGTTGTGTTTTAGGTAAAATTTTACTAGCTGGCCTATGAATGGTAGTGTCATTGGTATTAGGCCCATTAATGGTTTTTCTTTGAAAGATTCCAATAATTCTATAAATTTTTTAATGAAGTTAAGATATTCGTCAATTTCAAGTCCTTCTTTGACGAGTTTTCCGGCTCTTTTAATAGATGGGACTATATAAAAATCTGAGTAGTATTCTTGTGTGGCTAGTATGAATTCTATTTCTTTGTCTGAAATTTTTATGGTTTCTAGGGTTGGAATGAACATGATAACAGGGATGTTTAGTAGTTGTGCTTTTCTAATGAGAGTGTTTAATTCGTTGTTGAATTTTATTTGTTCATCTGTGTCGTTTACTAATTTGTTTAGTTTTTTCTTGTCTAGGGTTTTGTATATTTCTCCTAGTAGGTTGATGTTTGTTTTTATGGGTATTTGGGGGTTTATGTAGGATAGATTGATGGTTTTTATTGGTGTTAGTATTCTTTTCCCTATGACATCGACTTCTAATATTTTGCATAATGTTTCTTTGTCTTGGTGAAGTACTTTGACTTTTGCTTCTTTTGCCATTGAAAGGCACCTAAAGCCATATAAGTGAGCTAGGGAAATAAGTATTTTGGTGAGAATATAATTAAAGGTGATATGGTTTGTATCAGGCGGAGAGGATTTTGGAGTCTTTGAATCCGGTTCAAGCTTATTTGATATTGCTCCTTGGAGCTAAAAACTACGAGCCTGTAAGGGGTAAGGTTTGGTTGCAGAAAGAAATGTTTTTGATAGTTAGGAATGTTGAGAAGCTTAGAGATGAGGTTGATTATGAACCTTATTTTATTGGTCCTTATAGTGAAACGGTTGACGTGGCTGTTGAGCAAGCAGAAAATATGAGGTTAATAAAGAGTACCGAGGAAGGTTTTGTTCTTACGGATTTGGGGAAAAAAATATTTAAAAAATTAGTTGAAATGGCTAGGAAAGAAACTTTGGAGTTAGTTGAAGAAGTAAAATCTGAGTTGAATGACTTGGATGAAGATGAGCTTTTGGCTTATATTTATTTTACTTTTCCAGAGATGGCTAAGGAATCAAGAAAAATAGAGGAGATTAAGAAAAGAAGAGTACCTTTGGCGATTAGATTATATAAAAAAGGTAAAATTAGTCTTAGTAAGGCTGCGGAAATAGCTGGTATGAGTATTAAGTCGTTTATGGATGTGTTGAGGAAAAAAGGGGTGTTAATTCCACTGAAGTAAGGGAGGGCCTGTTTGAAGCTTATTTTGGATTCTTCAGTGCTGATAGCATTTTACACTGAACTTGGCCGTCCAGAACTTTTGCACTTATTAAAAGATTTTGGGTATGATCTTTTGATCCCTAGGGGAGTGTTTCGAGAGGTTAGTCTGGATCCGAGCTTTGATAGAATTCAAAATGATATTAGGGATAAGCTTGTTTTGCTTAATGAACTTACAGGACGTGAAATTGGAGAGCTAAAGTCGCGGTATATTTCCTTGGGTTTAGGAGAATTAGAGGTAATTTGGTGGGGAAAACACTTTAAGGGCAGAAATGAAGACTACGTCTGTGCTTTGGATGATTTAAAGGCTAGAAAAATAGCTAAAAAACTGGAACTTAATATTATTGGAACTCTTGGAATAATAAAATTGTTAAATAAATTTGGAGTAATATCGAAAGATGAACTCTTCAAACTCTATAAAACATTAAAAGCTAAGGGTTTCAGGTTGCCTGATAAATTTTGATATGTTTTGAAGCCATTTTATCTATTTTAGAGGCTTTAGATTGTACTCGCTACAGTAGAATATAAAATTATGTGATTTTATTTCAGGTGTGGTTCTAGGGTTTGGTGCGCTAGAGTGTTGTTATGTAGACTCTTTGATAAATTTCCTTAGGAGCCCTTAATACTATGAGTCCATGTTTATGGGCGTTCCATATGGTGTTCCATAGTCTGTTTACTGCTTACCTACTTTTCTCACCAAAAGTTAAGTGATTGGAAAGCGAAGAAAATATAACAAAATCCAAAAGACATTTTCTCTTCTTACTACGTTTGGGAGATGATGAATGATTGTAGTATTATCATTAGAATATAAATTGCTAAACTTATGGCGTGGCTTTGCTCTGCTTTAAGCACTTTATGGTAGGTATATGACATTAAGGTGATTGCTGGTATGATGAAGTGGAAATAATAAATTGGTATTAGATAAATGTTAGGTGGTAGTGCCTTGAGTGGATTGCTTTTTTGGATTAGTGTTAAAGTTTTCCTGTATTGAGGCTGATAGCTTCGTTTAAAGGGTTACCGTTAGGTGAAATGATGTAATAACTAGGTAGTAGAAATATAGAAGATTTATAAATATTTGAGTTGTTTTTGTTGGATATGAAAAATTTTAATGTTAAGTTGAGATTGGAATATTTGT
>QMUP01000175.1 GCA_003660635.1 Candidatus Wolframiiraptor sp. | reverse complement strand
AGTTTTGAGGAGCTGAGTAAAGAGCTGATGGATATTGAGAGTGAAATCAATAGGTTAAATAGTGAAATAGAGTCTTTAGAAGGGGACAAAGAAAAATACGAGGGAATGCTTAAAGTTTTTGAAGAGGCGGAAGAGTTAGAAAGTGACTTAGAAAAGCTAAAAGGCGAAATGGAGAATCTTACTCGGGGGATACCTGGAGAAGGGGGATATGAAACAAGGCTTAATAATTTTCTGAGGATGAAAGAGGAAGAATTTAATGTGCTGGAAAAGAGAGTTACCGATTTACGCGATGATATCAAAGGTTTAGAAAGCAAAATTGAGGATTTGAATGAGGAGATAAAAAAGCTTAGTGGTGTAACTGCTATTTGTCCTACATGTGAGAGGCCTTTAACTCGAGAAGAGGCGGAAAAGGTTATAGAGAAGAAGAGGAAGCGAATTGAAGAGTTGAATACAGAGATCTCTGAGAAGGAAAAGTCTTTTGAGGATGAGAAAAGAAAGTTGGATGAGCTAAGGAGATTGATTGACGATCTAAAGGGTCGAAAGAGAGAGCTAAGTAGGATATTGGAGTTAGTTAAAGATATTAATAGAAGGAAGGCTGAATTGAGGCAAAGAGTGAAGATGAGGAAGAGTGACGTAGAAAAGAGACTTAGAGAGATTAGTGTTGAGATTGAAGAAAAGGAGAAAGAAAGAGATAAGCTCTTGACAAGAAAAGGTGCTATTAGTAAAGAGATTGAAATGTCAAAGATTAAGTTGGATGACCTGAAGAAGGATCTTAGAAATTTTGTTCTCAAGCATCATGTGACAGAGTTGTTTATTAGGGCATGTGATGCTACTGCCAAGGAGATCAGTAAGTCAGCGTTGGATCGTGTTAAGAGGGAGGTTGCTGACATTTGGGGGAGGATACGTGGTGGTGTTTGGGAAGTTGACTGGGATGAGAGGTTGTTCTTGACTTTAAGGAGTTTAGACAAAGAGTTTGTTATTGAGCAGTTAAGTGGTGCTGAGAAGATCCTCCTCTCAATTGCTTTAAGGGTTGCCTTAGCAAAGTATCTTGGCAACCCGGGTTTCTTGATATTTGATGAGCCGGTAGAGCATTTGGATGAGACAAATAAAGAGTATTTGAAGGAAATTCTCTTAAAGTTTCCGAGGAATGCAGTAAGGCAATTGATTGTTGCGTCATGCGATAGGGTACTTTTAGATGCTGAATGGGATAATGTAATTAATCTTTCATCAATGTGAGTGTGAGTGATTTCCTTGGTCCGTAAAATTCTCCCCTCCATACTTATTATTGATACAAATTTTGTTTTAGCTATTGAGAAAACTGGGCATTTAGAGGTTTTAGGAAAGATTAGGGATCTGACTAAAAATGCTGACTTGAGAATATATACTCCCTATGGCGTTTATAACGAGGTAAAGGACTGTAATGAGCATTTAGCGTTGTTGTTGAGTAATTTTTCTGAGATCGAAAAAGTGAACCATGATCAGTTTTTTAAAGAAATTCAAAGGATTTGCGTTGAACGACATTATATATCTAAAGATGAAGAGGTAGACGTTGAAGTCATGGCCTTGGCTGCATTAAAATCCGAAAATGAGAGAGTCGGTATTGTAACTTTTGATGAGGGAATCATGAGGGCCGTAAGGAATATACCTAAGTTGAGAGGGATAGAGCTAATCTATCCATGGAGATATCCCTTTTATCTTATTCCATTTGCAGATTCTTCCACAAGGGGTGAATTGAAGAGCACTGTTGTAGACGTTTATAAGTATTTTTATGATTACAGAGTTAGAAGCAGTAGGGATGTAGCTGATTTGGTTCAGGATTTAATTGAAGATGCTGTATTGGTAATGGAAATTTCCAGTGAGAGCATAGTGGATTTGCCGCATGATCTTTTATCTGCTGCTAACAAATATTTGAGTGATGAGCGGTTGAGTTCTAAGGAGTTTAACTTAATTGAAGATATAGCTCCGCTACTTGATTACCTAAAGATTGCTAGGAATGCTGAGGACTTGAAGGAGCTTGAAGGTTCTCTTACTGAATTGGTGTCAAAATTAGTAATCATGAGTACAAAAGCAAATCGTAGAGACTTTTTACAATTAGCCAAGCTAATAAATTTACTTTCATTAAAGAGTCGGTTTGACCTTGTGAGAGCCTATCTCGAAAGGAATGAGATAGAAAAAGCAAGAGTGGGTCTTGACTTTCTAAGGAATCTTTATATCACATACTGTGATGAGGTAAATCCGGAGTATCTTATGAAGATGCACACTATGATGAGCATGCTTTACATTTTAGAGGGAAAATATGACCTAGCCGTGTCATGCTTGAATGTTGCAAAAGATTTAGCTCCCTTAGATATTCGTGGCAAAATAGTTAGCCTTCTACTCAATTTAGCGATGGGCAATTTTGATGAAGCGATAGGGTTACTAAGTGAGCTTGAAGAAGCAAAAATTGACACATTTAACTTAGTTGTAAATTCTGCTCATGATTTCATTCTTCGTAAGCAGTATGCTATGGCTGCTAAACTGCTTATGATTGCCGAGAAATGTAAAAATTATAATAGAGAAGTAGTTGAGAAGAAGGCAATAATTTTACTTAAAATAGCTCAAGATTTGGATGAAGATACCAAAAATAAACTGATGACTCTTGTTTCGAAAGATAAGCTTAAGGACCACACATCTAAGCCATTAGATAAACGGTTACTTGGAGAAAAGATTCATGTCAGTGAGCTCCATCCAACGTTAAAAGGTGAAATGCTTGTAATGAGAACGTTGCTATTACCCGACGATAGGAGAATTCTAATTGTTTGGAATACTGCACTAAAATCTAAAATTGGAATAATAGTTCCCAAAGAATTGAAAGATAACGTTAGTGGTGCTATGTCGATAGCCATGGTGGATGGCATAGTCGAAAAAATAAGAGGCCCTAATCCTCAGGAGAAGTCCAAATATCATGTAAGAGGAATTATAGAACTTTCTTCTGATATACAGCTTAATGTGGAGAAATGGAAAATTTTAATGTAGCTAACCTT
>QMUP01000174.1 GCA_003660635.1 Candidatus Wolframiiraptor sp. | reverse complement strand
CTCAAGATCTTCAATATAGAGCTCTACAGCTTTAGGATAGCCGGAGGAGCGCTCCTCCTCTTCATCGCCCTAGACCTCTTGATAAAAACGAAGTTCGAGGCCAGGGGATATAGCCATACTCCAGAAGAGGCGGGGGCGGTGCCACTCGGCGTCCCGCTACTCGTCGGTCCAGGCGCCATAACAACCGTGATAATAATCTTGGAGAGCTCGGGCTTCGTGATAGCGTTGATGTCCGTCGTGGTCGTGGCGATATTGACTTGGCTGATCCTGAGGTTCGTCGATCCGATTCATGGAGCACTCGGGGAAGTTGGATCGATGGTGGTCTCGAAGATAATGGCGATGCTCCTCGCAGCGATAGCCGTCCAATACATCCTAGAAGGAATTAAAGAATATCTCACGAAGTTGCCGTGAGAAAGATTTTTCCTTTTAATGAGATCGCATCTAAACCGGAGAACACGCATGGAATATAGGCCCTTAGGTCGAGCGGATGAGAAGATCGCGGCGATAGGTCGGAACGTGGAGGATCGGCGGAGGGATGGCTCCAGGCTACGCTCATGATAGAGAAGCCATCGAAGTGATTAGATACATAGGGGCGTGGAGTAGAGGAAGAGTTAAGGCGATCTCCATTTTTCAAAGGAATTAAATTAAAAAAGGTCTACGAAATGAATTAAGGGAGGCTCCTTGGGGATGGAAAGAGTATGAGGATTATGGTAATGGATATTGGTAAGACGAAAACATTCGCCATAATAATGGATGAGGTCGGCCAGGTGTATGCGAAAGCCGTTACGGGGCCTTCTGGAATGTGGTTAAAGGAGGAGACGATAGTGAAAAACCTCGGTGAAGCTATAAAAGAATGCTTGTCAAAAGGTAATCTGAGCCTAGACGAATTAGATTTAATCTCTATAAGCTGGGCCGATCTAGACACCAGGGCGGATTGGGAAAACGCTTGGAGAATTGCAGAAAAGTTGGGTTTAAGCAAAGAGAAAACAATAATTGAGCACGACGCTGTAGCGGCATATTATGCAGTAACCTGGGGTAAACCCGGAATAGCGATGATAGCTGGAACCGGAAGCATAGGCTTTGGAATAAATAAACGTGGTGAGAGAGCGAGATCCGGTGGTTGGGGGTGGATTATAGGTGACGAAGGAAGCGCTTATTGGATCGCTATAAAGGCGCTAAATGCCGTTTCAAGGGCATATGACGGAAGAGGTGAGAAGACCATGTTATCAAAAAAATTGAAAGAATACTTTTCTATAGAGAATGAACTTGAGATCTTAACGAAAATTTACAAAGAAATGAGCGGGGAGGTAAAGGAAATCGCCAAGATAGCAAAAATAGTTGATGAGGCAGCTAATGAAGGAGATATCATCGCAAGAAGAATAATGGAGGAAGCGGGAAAGGAATTAGCGTTATGCGTTTTGTCAATAGCAAAGAGATTAAACATGGAGAAAGATGAGATAATCGTGGGAGGAATAGGAGGCGTGTACAAATCAAAACACGTTAGAAGGGTATTTCACAAATTATTGGAGGAAAATTTACCTAATGCAGAGATTAGGGAGCCGCTCATAGGTTATACTCCTATCCTAGGCCCCATAATAATAGCGTTCAAGAAACTAAACATACCTCTATCCGAAGAGAAAGTGGAATCCATCCTAGCATCGCTTTCAGAATAATTTTCTCAGCAACATTTCGGTTAACAACGTATGCTTAGCCTCGTCATCTTGAAAAAGTTAAGATGTGAAAATGACAATTGATTACTGAGATATTGTAACGAGTAAACGGATTTTCGACTTATGCGGTTGATGCCATTTGGAATCTCTTAGATTGAGTAGGCGTCCTTAACTTGACTATGTTCGTTTATCCGAAAACTTATATAATAAGGCGGTGTCGATACTTGGTGCTATGATTAATAGTCCAGTGGAGCTAAAACTAGCATATTTATCACATATTCTCGGTCCTGATTTTCAATCCTTTAAATCATTCATTGAAGAATGTAACCAGAAGCTCCTTAGAAACTTCAGATTCATCATTAAGGTTATAGATATAGACAGAGAGTCTGTTCTACCATATCTCCTATCTTCCGGATCGTCCATAGACTTGATGATTATAACCAATTTCAATGTCGATCGTCTCTCAAATTACCTCCATCCAGTAGATGAAGTAATTAACGTTAAATCTTTTCACAACAACGTTTTAGAACCTATATCATTGGACGGCAAGACATATGGTATCCCACTACATGTCTCCTTCCCGGTTCTTATTTACGACAAAGCATTAGTTCACGCACCGCCAGCAACTTGGAAAGATGTTTTTAGTTTGGGAAGAAACTTTTCTAAGAAATGTAATCCCGGGTCTCCCACCGAATACGCCATAGCCGTATACAGTCTTCATGGAAGACATTCTGGTATCGTCTTCGAGAGCATTTATTCATCGTTGGGGGGACGAGTGAATTATTCGCCGGGACAACGCCTCTTTAACGATAAGTCATGTTTGGAGGAAGCTCTAAAAACTTACATCACGCTTCTAAACGATGGCCTCATATTTCCTGACTCACCATACTTCGAATATTCCAGCCTGAACCAAGCCTTTGACGGGGGCTTATTCCCCATGATGATACAATGGAACATCGGAGTTTTCCACCTCCTTAAATCTTCAAATAAAGCGTTGGGCGTCGCACCCATCCCCTCTAAATCCGGATCCGAACCTGTTTGTGTCGGATACGTTCACGCCATAGGTGTCTCAAAAAACTCTAAAAAACTGGAGTTAGCTCTAAAGTTCTTAGAATACGCGCAATCTTCAGAATTTTGTCGCGGATTTGCTCAAATAGGCGGTTTTCCCCCACTACAACATATTAACTTTGAGTCCACGCCCTTATTAAGCGAGTTAAGGATATTTTCTAATCATTTCAGAGGATGTTTCTCTGGAAATCAAGCCAACGAGCTCTATGAAATGATCTCACTTTATCTCGACGGCTTCCTAAAAGGAAACTTAACCATTGAAAGAGCTGTTGAAAGTTTGTCCATGAT
>QMUP01000173.1 GCA_003660635.1 Candidatus Wolframiiraptor sp. | reverse complement strand
CATAAAAGAGGATTGAAAGACGTATAAGCCCACGTAGCTCCATTTTGCCTCTGCAGTTGTTGATTCCTTGCAAAAAGAAATCCTCATAAAAGAGGATTGAAAGTAACCTATTGGGAAACCCAAATAAAAGGAAAACCCCACAAGCTTCTTGCAAAAAGAAATCCTCATAAAAGAGGATTGAAAGCGTAGAAGATACTTATGTGAAGCCTATCACAGAGTTTTATTTAAACATCCTTGCAAAAAGAAATCCTCATAAAAGAGGATTGAAAGTTAACAGATGTTTTCACATTAACTAGGTCTTCTGTTTCAGCTATGACTGCTTGCAAAAAGAAATCCTCATAAAAGAGGATTGAAAGGTGTGGTCGAGAAGTGCCTTAACCTCCTCTAACGTCAAGTATTTCTTGCAAAAAGAAATCCTCATAAAAGAGGATTGAAAGTTTAAACTGTAAATTATTATCACAATAGCAAGCAAACCTAAACCACTACTCCTTGCAAAAAGAAATCCTCATAAAAGAGGATTGAAAGCTAATTACGGCGAAGTTAAGCCAACTTGTCATGAACCAAAAATCCTTGCAAAAAGAAATCCTCATAAAAGAGGATTGAAAGATAGGTTACCTTTAATTTTCGTAACGAAAATTTGGAAAATGGGGAAAACTTGCAAAAAGAAATCCTCATAAAAGAGGATTGAAAGATGTTAATTTTAATGGTCATAGACTTGCTTAGAAAACATTTACTTGCAAAAAGAAATCCTCATAAAAGAGGATTGAAAGAAAATGAACTTAGATAAAGTAAAGTCCGTTTTAAGAACTTTAGCTTTAGCTTCTTGCAAAAAGAAATCCTCATAAAAGAGGATTGAAAGCTGATCCCACTCAAACTTTGTCATCCTATAGTTTTCTGCGAAGTACTTGCAAAAAGAAATCCTCATAAAAGAGGATTGAAAGGTAAATTTTCTGCGCTCTTCCTAAATGCCACGCCCATTTTCTAACCGCCCTTGCAAAAAGAAATCCTCATAAAAGAGGATTGAAAGTATATAATTTTCAAAGACGGTTCAGGTTACATATGCGCTAAGAACGGCTTGCAAAAAGAAATCCTCATAAAAGAGGATTGAAAGATATGCACAAATAGAGATATGGATAGACGATGAGTTCACCGACTTGCAAAAAGAAATCCTCATAAAAGAGGATTGAAAGCGTCATCGCTCACCTCATCTATACCGATGCTTTGAACTGCTATCATCTTGCAAAAAGAAATCCTCATAAAAGAGGATTGAAAGAAGGCATGACACCGTATGGACTGAACGAAATGAACGTCAAGAAAGAGCTTGCAAAAAGAAATCCTCATAAAAGAGGATTGAAAGTCTCTAAAACGGGTCTAAGCTCAATTGTTTTACCGTACAGCGAGTTCCTTGCAAAAAGAAATCCTCATAAAAGAGGATTGAAAGACAAAATAGCATGCTACCGCAAACCGCATGTCCACCACCTATATCTTGCAAAAAGAAATCCTCATAAAAGAGGATTGAAAGATTGATGCGACACTACCCGAAATATCCTCTTTAATTTTACCCAAATCCTTGCAAAAAGAAATCCTCATAAAAGAGGATTGAAAGAAGTAAACAAACACATATAGAACAATTAAACAGATTGTAAGCAAACCGCCTTGCAAAAAGAAATCCTCATAAAAGAGGATTGAAAGAATATCGTTTATATCATAGATATTTTTTATTACTGTACCGTAAACTGTAAGCGCTTGCAAAAAGAAATCCTCATAAAAGAGGATTGAAAGTGACATTGAATTACAATTTTATTTTTTAAAAAACAAAGTAGAATACGTGGCTTGCAAAAAGAAATCCTCATAAAAGAGGATTGAAAGTCAAAAAGCACAGAGTTAAACTATGATTTTGAACTACTGCAAGACACTTGCAAAAAGAAATCCTCATAAAAGAGGATTGAAAGATGACTTGCAAAGCGTAGATAATTTCAGTCATTAAACTCCAACCTTGCAAAAAGAAATCCTCATAAAAGAGGATTGAAAGAGGGTGTACCTGCTGACACTCAAAGAGTACAATGACTTATGTTCTACTTGCAAAAAGAAATCCTCATAAAAGAGGATTGAAAGTTCTTCTTCGAGCACTTCATTACACGCTAAACTTATTTTTTCTCTTGCAAAAAGAAATCCTCATAAAAGAGGATTGAAAGTCATTATCTTGAGCATATTGACAATACTGTAATATTCTGTTTGTTAATGCTTGCAAAAAGAAATCCTCATAAAAGAGGATTGAAAGACTCTCCAACTCTGGAATATACTTGTCAATAGTCCCAGTACCATCGTACTTGCAAAAAGAAATCCTCATAAAAGAGGATTGAAAGGGATGTCAATGGAACCCATCATACCAAAAGTGACAAATCCCAAAGCAATAGTTCAAAAAACCCATAAACTTGCAAAAAGAAATCCTCATAAAAGAGGATTGAAAGGATGCTCTCACCTGTTCCTCGGTTGTCTCACGAACAGTTGCTCTTGTTCTCTTGCAAAAAGAAATCCTCATAAAAGAGGATTGAAAGTATTCGTATTCCGGGGATCTCATACGATACTTGTAAAGCACGTAGACTTGCAAAAAGAAATCCTCATAAAAGAGGATTGAAAGGGCATTTCTCTATCGTGTAGGGGCGAATATAGTAAACCACTTCTTGCAAAAAGAAATCCTCATAAAAGAGGATTGAAAGAGGATCCCACGCGGGGACCCCTACTCTAATAACATTTTGTCCAAAGTCCTTGCAAAAAGAAATCCTCATAAAAGAGGATTGAAAGTAAAAGAAACCGATTACTGCTTACTCTTAACCGTTTTACTGATTCAAAACTAGAAAATCCCAATAGGGAATTGAAAGTGATGTGTTGATGGGGTTTTGCTTGTGTGTTTGGGGTCGGATTTATTCGGCTGTGAGTACTATTTTTTCTATGTTGGTGTGGTTGATCATGTAGGATGTTATTGTGAGTGTGGTTGCTGAGAATGATGTTATTATGCTGGTGGTTTTCCATGTAATTTCTGGTGT
>QMUP01000172.1 GCA_003660635.1 Candidatus Wolframiiraptor sp. | reverse complement strand
GCCTTTAAGAGGAGTTTTCTCTCTAAGAAGCCCTATGAGGCCAAATCCGATAGGATTAACCAGAGTAAAGCTCGTAAAAAGGGAAGGAAACATCTTATACGTTAAAGGGTTAGACGCCCTACCTAAATCTCCAGTAATTGACATCAAAAGCGGCTAAATTTGGACCTAAAAATTGGTGGACGGGGCTGGATTTGAACCCGCGACCTCCGCCTTGCGAAGACAGCTTTTTCCTTCTTTTCCGAAAATAAGCTTAAATTAGGAAGATTTCGAGAGCTATGTCTTCAATGTTTATGACTAAATATCTTAGACCAAGCAAATAGACTTTCTGCATGGAAGGGTAAGCTCAAGCATTTTCATGCGAAACTACTTCAATCCAGCATTGATAAACGATCTGAAAGAAAGAGTATTTAAAGCAATAAATGATATCGAGAACAAGATCAAATAAACAGTCACCAGTATACAATTTCCTAAAATGCATTTGCAATTAATATTCTAACTTAATGAAAAATATAAGAAAGAATTTTTGTATGACAGTTACAAATTAATACTACAGGTGCAAAAGAGAGGCACGGGGTAAGGAATGGCATTTCATGATAGTACATTTACTTTCGAAGATTTCTCATCTGAACCGTTACCTCCTGCTATATCTTCAATTTATTTGTGGGACACTTGTAAGCGCGGAAAACTGTTTTTCCCTGAAGTTTATGACTTTTTGCTGGTTAAAAAGTGGACTGAGGAATTTCTTGTGAATGTAGTATCACCTGTGAAATTTCCAAATCGTTTTAACAAACAAAGAATTGTCAGATTATTTATACAAAGAGCAATAGATTCAATAGAGAAAAGCGAATTTAAGAAAATTTACGATTCGATAGATTCGACAGATCGCGACTCTATAAAAGACTTAATCAGAAAAAGTAGGGAAAAAGCTAAAGCTGGCTTCGAAAGGATGATAAATTTTCTCAGGAGGAATGAGGAATTCCCTCCCATTTTATGGATGGAATTTAAAAGATTTAATCAAGTCTACATAGACACTATGCAAATTATGATTAGTTGTATAGACAAATGGTATAAATTATTCCCCAAGACAAAAAGTGAAATCCCCAGAAAAAGTAGAATTGTAAAAATCTTAGCGGAACCTTACGACGAACTTGCTACAGATTTTATGAACGTTTTTATAAATTTCTTCAAAGTTCTACTTTTCTTGGAAGTATGGAGTTGCGAAACAGAAGATGAACTTTTTACAGATAAACCCTGGTCATTTAAAAATGTAGACTTTGAAGCATTTGAAGCAGTATTCTTTAATTTTCATGATTCAATAAATGATCTTTCTAGGTCTCTTCTAAGATTTAAACGTAAAGAGGTATTATCTAATTTCTCAGATCCTGTTGGTTGGGCATTCAAAAGGTTAATGCTAATATCTGGAGTTTAAATTTATGACTCCCAGAGATAAATACATCAGAAAAAATTTAGTTAAGTCCTTCTGCATTATTGCACCCGATTCAAGCGTTATTCTTGATTATGCCTTTATGGAAAAGGGATTTAAAATAAAAGTTGATTATCTAATAAAGGATATTCAGAGCATAGGCATTACTTGTGAAATATTGCCTAAGGTGATCACTGAAATAACTAAAAAATTAGTCTTTGCAGCTGAAAGTTACATGCGCATATTGAGAAGATGCAAGTTCCTCGTTAGCAAATTTCTTGGTTCTCCATTAAATCAGGTAGAAGTAGAAAAGAATATCGTTACGATCATTGAAAAATCATTTAGTGGACTTATCGAAGAGATTGAAAGAAAACGCTACCCACAATTTAGACAAAAAATCAAAGAATTAAATGTCGCTAGAATTATAGAAACTGCAGTAATGTTAGAGTTAAGGCAGACTCTTTTAGAATCTGAGGAGATATCATTAGAAGATTTTTTCAATCGACTTGAAGATAAATTCGAAGAAAAATATGAAGAGTTTAATAATAGTGTTAATTCATTATTTGAAGCCATAAAAGCCGAGAAAATATGTAAAGATAAAATTCCTGAACCGTCAGAAAAATTAAGGAAAATATTACGGAAAAAGTGCGAGGTCAACGAGTTACCGGATGTAGATCTTCTCTGTGAAGCAATAAGCCGAATGTATTCCACAAATAAATGGTATGCAATAGTTTCTACAGATTATGGTATCGTGAATAACAGAGAGGCAATCGATAAATTCACATTATTGACAGTCTCAGACCCACTCTATGTCTTCTTTCACCTTGACCAGAAAGTAGACTTAGCGCTGAATCCAATCGAGGGCGCCAAACGACAAGGCATCCCGTACCAAATGTTCATAAAGAGTTTCATTCCCCCAGGTGTTGCATAAAATTTGAATTTCAGACTTGGAAGAGGGTGTGTTTAAGGGAATAAGCGAAATCTTACAATGCACAATAGAAATGTCAGAATACTTAAACCCAGAAGTCTTTAAAATAGGCACATCAGCAATAATTGGAAAACGAAAACTCGACATTGCCGATCTTATGGCAATAATTACGGTTCAAATGCAAACCGATTCAAACATGAAAAAATTAAGAAAAGCACTAGAAACCCTAAAGAAATATCCAACAACTCATACCGCATTCAAGAAGATGCTGAGTCAAATAAGCAAAATAGAGCAATACGTATAGATACGTATGAGGTGTTTGTGAATGGTTAAAGTAACCTTGTCAGTAAACGGAGAAATCGTAAAAAGAGCTAAAGAACTTGGACTAAACCTTTCACAATGCCTAGAAAACTGTCTAAAACTCTACATAAGGAAGCTTGAAGAAGCTAACCAAGAAATGATTCATAATCAACCTCAAAATTATAGATCGACTTCCGAAGGAAGTCCGCAACCGCCAAGATTGGTGGACCGGGCGGGATTTGAACCCGCGACCTCCGCCTTGCGAAGGCGGCGTTCATGCCAAACTGAACTACCGGCCCACTTTAATATCAGTTTGTATAGTGCACTTTGGATAGATAAGTGATTTGAGTTTATAAAGAGAGAGTTGTTAGGTGTATAGGTTAAATATCGGTTTTATTCTCGGTGCGGTTC
>QMUP01000171.1 GCA_003660635.1 Candidatus Wolframiiraptor sp. | reverse complement strand
TGTATTATAGTGGGATATGGATTCCTCGGGAAGAGGCTGGCAAGGGAACTCGCGGCCGGGAAGATCGAGGGCGTGAAGCTTGTTGGAATAGCCTCATCAAAGGGCTACATCTATCGCGATGAGGGCCTAGCATACGATAATCTACCTGAGCGGATTGATCAAGCGCGGGATTTCAAGGAGGCTCCGGCGACCGAGATGATCAGCAAGGAGTTCGCCGATCTCCTAGTCGAGCTTACTCCGACTAATATCGAGGACGGTGAACCGGGGCTCAGCCACATCAAGCAGGCGCTGGAAGAGGGAATGGACGTGGTAACCGCAAATAAGGGGCCGATAGCCCTGGCCTTCGAGGAACTCTCATCCCTAGCCGACGAACGCGGCTCCCTACTCCTCTACGAGGCCACGGTGGGCGGCGGGGTTCCCCTGATCTCGCTGCAGAGGCGGTGCTTGATGGCGGATGAGCTGATCTCGCTTAAGGGGATATTGAATGGGACGACGAACTACATCCTCAGCAGGATGCACTTCGAGGGAATGACCCTGGACCTCGCGTTAAGGGAGGCTCAGATGCTGGGCCTGGCCGAGCGGGATCCAACCCTAGACCTAGAGGGAATAGACACGGCGTTGAAGCTCCTCATCCTCGCGAATAGCTTGATGGGAGCGGGTAAGAAGCTGAGCGACGTGAAGGTCAAGGGGATAACGAGGATCACGAGCGAGGCGATAACCGCCGCGAAGGAATCCGGGATGACGATAAAGCTCATCGGCGTCGTTGATGAGAGCGGGCTCTCGGTCGCGCCGAGGCTGATCAAGCTAAACGATCCACTATGCGTCCACGGAACCCTAAACGCGGTCAACTTCAACCTCAGAATACTTGGAAGCCTGACGATAATCGGTGAGGGCGCGGGTGAATCGACTATCTCGGCCCTGATGAACGATATCTATGAAGTTGTGAAGACGAGGACTTTCAACGGCGGTCGAGAACGAAGTTAGATTTCCTCAAATCTTCCCATAAACCTCCTATACCATCTCTCAAACTCTTCCCTAGTCGCTATATGCAGTTCAATTGGCGTGGAGTAGCCGAGTCTTCTAATGATTTCGGCTTTCAGTTCCGCTGCCTCTTCCCGGTTTATGTCGCAGATGATCAGGATATCTATGTCGCTTAGCGCCGTAAACCTTCCCTCAATCACCGATCCAAAGACTAGGACCCTCGCATCATCATACTTCTCTTTGACCATCTCTTTCACCTTCTCAGCTATCTTCCGGTAATTCTTTAGATGCGTCAAGACCTCCCTACCCGATTCGATGTATTGATCAAATATCCTCGACCACCTCCCTAAATCTATCCGCGAACTTCAGAAGCTCCTCAACCTCTCTTCTTTCATATCTCCTCGGAAGATATCTCGAGACTATGTACGCATCCTCAACTCTCGTGAGGAACATTATCTCCGAATCGATGAATTTCGTCAAATTTTTCTCGGGTGCGAGTTTGGCGAGTTCCCTCAGAAGACGTAAAAGGGAATGTGTTCGAGGATAGGTTCCGGTCTTTATCAGTAGCTTGTATTTCAGGATCAGTTGGCAGAATTGCTCGATACTGAATGCAGCGAGGTCATATTCCTTCTCCGCGAATAGTCGTTTTGCGTTACGCAGGAATGCGTAAGCTCTTTCCCTGAGTATCTCCGCTTCTTCAATAGACGACATCCGCGGCATCTAGGAAGTACTTGAGGGTATATTAAACTTGATACATATCGAGGTGACGGGTTCTCCACGCTCTATTTTCTCCGCTTTCTCCTTTTCTTTGGTTTCAGCTTGAAGTAGAAGAGGGCTATGAGTATCGGGATGAGGAGGGTGAGGGAGCTGCCAACCGTGTAGATGTCGAGGGATGATCCCTGGGGCTGCGTTGTCGTCTGCGTCGTCGAGACTGTTTGGATCCGCTGTATCGCCACCTGAACTTTCTCGCTTCTAGCCGTGTTGTTGAACTCGTCTAAGGCCACGGCATAGATCTCGGCCTTTTGACGCTTGAGGGTGATCGTCGCCGTGTAGAGGTCGTCTCCGCTCGGCTCCATCTCGACGCTCTGATTCTGCTCCGGCCCGATGATCTCCTTATAGAATATGAATAGGAGTACGCGGCTCAGGTCTCCATCCGGGTCCGTTGCCTTTGCTGAGACCTTGAATGAATCCGGGCCCAGCCTCTCGACCTTAAAGTCCTCGATCTTCGGGGGCCTGGAGAGCGGGACATAGCCTATCTTCCCCGTACTCGACTCGGTGAACCAGAGCCTGTCGCTTGAGATCGCGGATCCGGTTATCCTCCCCCCGACCTTGACCTCCCTTATCTCCGACCCCTCTATCTCGCCCACCACCCACCTCGAGGGAGATACGTAGATTATCCTACCATCCGGGAGAACGTACAGCCTTACGTCGATGCTGGAGGCCTTCTCGAGCTCCCACCTCTCCTCGACCCCGAGGTTCTTTGAGAGCTTCAAGACCTCGTCTTGAGACGTGGCGACGACGGCGCCGCCCCCGAACCCCCTTATAGCCACGGCCCCTCCCCCGACCTCGGCGGCATTCTCCTCGCCGCTCTCGAGGTCCACCCTAACTACCGTCTTCTGGTCCTTCCCGATTACCCAGAGATTTTGGCCATGGACCGATATCGACTCCGGGCCATAGGCTGCCGCGATCTCGATCCTCTTGACAACCTTGGGGGAGGCGGGGTCAATTCCTACAACGAGCTCTCTATCCGGGATCGAGGCCCAAAATAGCCCATCCGCCGACTCGAGGGCATAAACGTCACCGGGAAGCCGGAGTTCACGCGATTCACCCGTCTCCAGGTCGTAGATCAACAGCTTCTGGGAGCCGGAGGGGGCTAGGGCAACCCAGCTGCCGGAGATCTCGAGGTCCCTGATGTTCCTGGGCGCGGGGAAGCCCCTGAGCTCGCCTGTTTCCGGGTCTAGGATGACTATGGAGCCCTTGGCCGGGTCGTGTACGACGAGTTTCTGGCCGTAGACCGCGAGGAGGCCTGGGACGAAGCTGGGATACTTCTCTGGGAGGTAGGCGGGTTTTGAGAGGGCGTAGGCGCCCAAGAGACACGAAATTAGGAG
>QMUP01000170.1 GCA_003660635.1 Candidatus Wolframiiraptor sp. | reverse complement strand
AGAGGAACCCCGAGACATGAAGGAGATGACGTTACTTGAACATTTAATGGAACTTCGCGATAGAATGAAGGTATGTCTGATAACCGTTGGCGTTCTTACTTTTCTAATGTTAGTTTTTCCAGCACAGCTGACCTCGCCTTGGGAACTCCTTTACATGTATAAGCCCCTGGTATCTTTTATTTTAGACTGGATTAACTCGATGGTGAGGCCTCAGGCCTTAGAGCTCTTCGCCGGCACAATTACAGCTCCTTTAGAAATCTACTTTATTGCCGCATTAATTTTCGCCCTGATCTTCAGTAGCCCCGTCATCGGATATGAGGTTTTCAAATATGTTGACCCCGCGCTTTATCCGCATGAAAGAAGGATGATTTACCCCTTCCTCGCGGCCTTTCTCAGCCTTTTCGCAGCCGGACTCGCCTTCGGACTCTATGTGATAACCCCCTTCACGTTCAAGGCCATGCTCATCTTCTTCCCCTATGCCGGAGTAACGTTTCCCGGGATCTCCGTAATGGACTTCTATATGACCGTATTAGTGGTAACGCTAGCAACGGGCGTGGTCTTTACGACTCCTGCGATATTTGTCTTGTTAGTTAGAGCCGGTTTACTGAGCACAAAAACTATTGAAAGGAACAGGAAGTGGATCTACGGAGCCATGTACATAGTCGCCGCGATAATAACGCCCGATGGGGGAATGTTCACGAATCTAATACTGCTTGGAGCATTCGTAGGTTTACTTGAAGGAGGACTCCTCGTTGCCAAGAGATATGAAAAACAAAGAGAGACCGAGACAGAAGTCGAGGAATCCCCAGCTGAAGAAGATAAATGTAAATTCTGTGGAGCCCCGCTTGGAGGAAGGACCTTCTGTCCACGCTGCGGAAGATCACAGATCTAAGATTGAAAACTCCTTATTTTCTCTTTGATCTTCTTCATAGTGCCGCTGATCGTCATCACCCGGAGCGCCACACGCTCTGAATCTATTTTCCGTATAAAGGCCACGGCTAATAATAATCTCGGCACATGCTCCAATGCGCATCTAATAACTGTCATACCTTTATCAGGATAATTCCTAATAACTCTAAGTTCTGCCGAGGCGAGTCCAAAGAGGCCGAAGAGCAATTTGTATGATGTGAAAATCGATTTCGCGATTTGATCGGGATTTGTCTGCGGCTCTGATGCCACAAGGATGTATCGTTTCTTTCGTCTTTTACCCAAGCCTGATCACGCCCCTGGCGACATAATTCTTTGATAGTTTAAGCAGATTCGTCTCCAATATTTTCTCAGGTATCTTAGAGACCGAATCCAGAGATTCTTCCTGAGCATATCCCAGAACCTCCAAGAGCGATGCGAGTTCTCTGGGACCCCTTAAATCCAATTCCTCTGAGGCACCGGATGACACTATGATCTCTATTTTGCGGCCAAGGATCTCCACAATCCTCATGGCCGTTTCCAAGAAGGCCTCTCTACCTTCAAGCAGATAAATGAAAGGTAATTCTATTCTGTTTTTTATCAGCGCCGCGACTCCTTTATCGAATCTGAATCTCGGCCTCGGCGGAATTATTAGAGTGTCAACCCTAGAGTCCCTCGCGGCGACTAATGCTGTCTCGAGATTTTCACAGAGAACCGTTATGACCTCGAATTTACCCCGATTTTCCCTCAGAGATTTCAATAGATCCCGGCGCCCCTCTGGTTTGAGGACCAGTTTTTTATAGATAGATATTCCGCATTCTGTGGCCTTTGACCTCAATTCCTCGAAATCATCGGCGACGCTCTCCTCAAATTCTATTACTGCGCCGCTGAATCCGAGTCTCTTAAGGGTCTTGATGAGGGTAAGGGTTTTATCAGTTGTTTCGCCTTTTATCCAGAAATCGATAAAGCGCCTCATTGACCTCTTGCAATATTGTCGCCTTTGTTTGTAAGCTTTGCCTCGAGCCTTTTCCTGAGGACGTCGACGTTCCCCCTTATCTGGACAACGATCTTTATTGGGTCTTTATCTGAGAGTTTTATGTGGCCGAGGAAGGCGGCCTGCTTATCTAGCCGTAGATAGAGTTTTCCCCCGTGCTTCCCCTTCTTAGAACGCTCTCTCCAGAGTTCATCTCTATCCAGAGGGGTGAGGTTCATCAGTATTCTAGAGAATACCTTCTCTGAGGCTTCCCGATCCAATAAGAAGACCTTAACCAGGGTTATGGGATCCCCATAGTGTCCTTCCAAAACTTCCGTGGACATAGAAATTTTACTTGAGGCCTCGGGTCCCAACACGTTTTCAACAGCTCTGAGGACCTTTTTCAGGTCTTCCGTAGCATGACATAATACTTGTATGAAAAGTTCTTCGACCCTCGGCACACTTAAACCCCTCTTTTACTGTTGTTTCGCTATCTTACCATATAGTCTATAAGGTTTATCCGTCCTACTCCTCGTGAGTTGAAATACTATTTGGACCACCCGCAGTCCGGCTTTCAATCTTATTGGATGGGAGGTCATGTTGGAGATCTCGAGGATTTGATGGTTATAGGATCCGGGATGAATGAAGCCGCTGGCGGAGTGGATCGCTAACCCCATCCTCGCGTATCTGCTCCTGCCCTCTATCCAGCCGCAGACATCCTCGTCGACGTAGATTTTCTCGACGGTCATCCCCAAGATTATCCCATGAGGTGGGAGGATTATCTCATCGGATTGAACCTCCTCTACCACGTCCTCGAAGCGCATCTCAGATAAATCTATCAAGTCCACGTCGTTCTTAAATCTCCAAAATCTATTGGAAAGGGTTAGATCCACCGATCCAGGGCCTATTTGATCGGATTGAATCCCCGGCTCAAATCTAATTTTCCCCAACCTCATGAACTCCCTGATATCGCGGTCGGTCAATATCATGGAGCGCTCTCGGAAGAGAAACGGAGCCGTGTCCTTAAAATATATTGCAATCATCTCTAATCGGGTCAACGTATCCTGATCAATGCTTAAATATCCCCTAGGAAGCCCTCCATCGAAGATGGGCGTTTACACGATGCTCGAGAACCTTTGGCGGGAAAAACCCGAAGAACTCCGTGCACTAATGAAGCAGAGGCTGATCAGGTGGAGGCGACAGCCCGCGGTAGT